>JAUVOB010000022.1 GCA_030599405.1 Chloroflexota bacterium
CGAGCTCTCGCATGATCTCCTGCGAACGCATTTCTCCCTCCTCCGCGACCACCTGGAGAATGCTCAAGCGCGTGTCGTCCGCAAGGGCGTTCAATAACACCAAGATCTCAGCCCGGCTTAAATCAGGAGCATAATAGTGGGTGCCCTCGGGTAGCCGAGCTCGGAACATAATCCCCAATGTTTCGCCACACATGAATTTTCCCATATAGGGGCCTACGTGGACTGAAGGTACAAACACGATCTGCTCCGCTTCCTCAATCATCGAAGTCCAGTGCTCGTGCGTTACTTGATGCCCAGTGATGAATTCGACCGTCTCGATCCTGTTCATCTCTCTATAATCTACCTGCTCGAAGGCAGCCACCGCATCCAGAAGCATGGGCACGATTCGTTGCCACTCGACCTCAAGATACATGTCCCACATCTCACGCAGGTGAGAGACAATGAGTCGCTTCATTGCTGGAGGATCGATTACAAGCGCGTAGGCTTCTGATTCTAGAACATCATCGACATGTTCTGGTGTAAATCGTTGGCGTAGGAAATCGAGGTAGTTGTCGACGCTTCCCAAAGCTGCATCCCGGTCGATGGTCATTCCACCGGCATCTTCTACACAGGGCAAATCTGAGTAGGCATCGAGCAGCTTATCCCTTATTGCAACCGGCGAGAGCGACTCAAGATGATCTAAGTAGGCGGGGAAGGACGGCCAACTTTGGTTGGGAATAGCAGCGAAGTGATATCCGATGATGACCAGTTGATGGCGATGTTGTTCCTCTTCTGACATGGATGCGGCGGTCTTTGATATCCAATCGCCAAGCCCGGAAATCTTTTGCGCCTGGGCTAGCATAAGTAGACTATGAAAAGCACTAAAAGCTGGTTCCAAGCTAACCTGAACCTGGGATGTGGTCGGACTGGCGATAATATCTCTCACCGGTGCGGGCATTATTTCTCCTCCTAAACCTATTTCCGGGAAACCCGATATACCATATTACCCAATAACTCATTTAACCCACTTAAACGGGTAATACACATAATATAGCAGATGGTTGGTTCGTTGTCAAGACAATCCTCTAGAAGAGCCAGATAGATCTCTTGTGGAAACGGTGATTTTTAGCGGGTTACCAAGATTCTGGCCCAATCATTTCGACCTCCTTTCCTTGATCCGATGCCAAACCATACAGACAGCAAACCCGAAATGACTATCGACAGCGACGGGCGCTTCTAATGTATAATCCCCTTGGGCATATCCCGCGCATAAATCAGAGGAGAAGGAACATGGGCAAAATCTACCGGCACCGGACAGCCAAGTCTGATGAATTACTAGGTTATGTGGACGACGAGACAGGCGAGGTTTTCGACTCGAGATTGAAAAAGGAAGTCGCTATCGGTCGAGTGGAGCTCGAGAGCGGTAAGGTGTACTTTACCCGTTATGGCCTAGACGAATATCTGGGTAACGTGAACCTGGAGAACGGCAAGGTATACCGCCACAGGACAGGTCCTGACAAGTACGTCGGCCGAGTCGAGGAAGAGGGCAAGCTATACCGCCACAAGCGCCTTAACACCGACGACTATGAGGGTAGAGTTGAGGAGATGAACTCTTTGGTCGAGGGAGGGGCAGCCTTGCTTCTGTTTCTGCTTGACGATGAGGGATAGCAGGCTCAGCATAGCTGAGCTTGGGCTAACTTCGTTGGCCTTTGGTTGCCAGTCGCTAATATCCGTAAGCCAATGATCCGTAGATGATAAGGCAGCTTAAGCTGCCATCGGCGCTGCCCTCCAACCGGGTGTTGTCTATGTCTATTCTAGTTCCAGGTACTCTTGTCCTTGAAGGCGATCTTCGATTCGATGCATGATCTGGTCCAGATGGGTATCATATTGGACGTAATTTAAGTTATTGGTATCGATTGTTAGAACTGGGCACAAACGAAAACCAGTTGCCCAATTGTCGTACAGCTCATTTAGCTGGGCCATATAGGCATCGGTGATATCTAGTTCGTAGTCACGGCCGCGCTGGGAAATACGGCGGCGCAAATTCTCTACGGATGCTCGCAAGTAGACGACAAGGTGCGGGGGGCGGAGAAGGGTGGCCATCGTCTGGTAGAGATCCTGGTAACATCGCCAATCCCGTTCGCTAAGATGGCCTTGCCTGTATAGGTTGCGAGCAAACACCTCCGCATCCTCGTAAACGCTCCTATCCTGGATGACCGACGTCTGTCGTTGTAACAGGTCGTGGTGTTGTTGGAGCCGGCGGGAAAGGAAGAATACCTGGGAGTGGAAACTCCAGCGGCGCATATCCTGGTAAAAATCGGCCAGGTATGGATTTTCTGTGAAGGCCTCGTAAACCGGCTCCCACTCTAATCGTTCTGCCAATAATCCCACAAGGGTAGACTTCCCGACGCCGATGTTTCCTGCAACAGTGATGAAGGTGTTGGTCATTTCCCTCCCTCGCGAGTTGACGAACGAAGATAGATCCTTCACAGATTATAAACTACATGTATCGAGGATGATAGAGGCGGCCCGTTCACGATGGACTACGAGATGTCTTTAGGAAGCGAATGCCTATCAAGCCGTGCAATCCATTGCAATCCAGGCGACTCAACCGCATGCAAAAAGCCATCCCCCGATAACCGTCTCCTAAAAACCTGCCGCCGTTCCTTACTCTATGGTTAGTTCGACCGTATATGGATCACCCACGTAGTTTCCATCCCAGCGAACGACGATGAGACGCAACAAGTAGTTTCCCGGAGGTAGGGCGTCGGCATGGAGGAGCTCAAGGGTGCCATTCACAATGGGCGTCCGCCCGATTTCTCCGAGCGTGACCCACTGAGGATTGTCGAGATCACCTATGCCCAACTCCACTTTATAGAATTGGACCTTCGCCGGATCGAAGTCGGCCGTACCCATGATGGGAACTACGCCGCTGATGCCTTCCCCCGTCTTAGGACTAGTTATGCGCCAAATTGCTGGGATCTCGGGATCACGAGCGGCTACCAGTAACTCCTCAGTGCAGGACCACGCCGGAAAGATTGGTAAATCATGCTCGGCCGACCATTCGTGGGCTGATTTGAGGCTCTCACTATTTCGTGGTGGTGAGAGGAACAATGCTGGCCCGGCTTCCGGGGGAAGAGACTCGAAAACAGCTTCCTGTTCGATGTAACAGTAGGATTGGGGTGGCAGATGATCCTTGCCCTGGACACTTTTTGCCGTAACCTGCAATTCCTCAGATAAAGGGGGTAGAGCCACAGCCGGAACACGCCATACCCCAGGATCGAGCTCTTCCCAGGTCACGCCGTCTGTGGATGTGACCGAATTCGGGGCGTTGCTCGGAGCAGACATTAGAAAATACTCTGACTGGTTCAGCGAGCAATCTTCCGACGAGGTCGAAATCGCTTCCAGATTGCAGATACCCCGTTTCTCCATCCCTTCTGGCATGGCGAATTCCGATGGCGGCCTATTTCCATTTACTTCTAATACTTCCAACATACGGTAATCGCTGTAGATGGCTTCCATATAACCTGACCACAGAGGCGCTGCGCCAGTCAATCCGCTGATATTGAGCATCTCACTGTTATCCGAGTTACCCGTCCAGACGCCCACGGCTAGACCTGGGGTATAGCCCACCGTCCAATTATCCCGGAAATCGTTGCTGGTCCCGGTTTTGGCCGCGGCCGGGAAGGATAGTTCGAGAGGATTGTCCCGTCCCATCGCAGGAGTCCGGGCAGCGTCATCGTCCAATATATCCGAAATCAGAAAGGCGACCCTCGGGTCTATCACCTGCTCCCCTTCTGGTGGTTGGTACTCATATAGGACGGCGCCGTTGGTCTTTTCCACCCGGAGTATGCCTACGGGCGGAACTCGCTTGCCGCCGTTGGCGAACACGGAATACGCTCCTGTGAGTTCCAGAGGGGTTACATCGCCGCCGCCCAAGGTAAGAGAAAGGCCATATCGGCTAGAATCATCCTGCCAGGTTGTAATGCCTAGTTGGCGGGCTCTTTCTACCAGCACGGGCACACCAATATCCTGCAGAAGCAGGATGGCTGGTACGTTGTAGCTGTTGGCCAAGGCTTCTCGCAACCGGACAGGACCGTGAAATCGACGATCGTAGTTGACTGGAGAGTAAGTGGAATCGTCATACTGCTCGTAATCGACAGGAACATCCCAAAGCAAATCGGCTGCCGTCCAAAGGGGCTCCCCCCCATCGTGCTGCGGCGAAAGGGCAGCTGCATAAGTTAGAGGTTTTATGGCACTTCCAGGTTGCTGACCTGAAAGAGCCACGTTTACGTTGCCATCGATGTCATCATCACGATAGTCTAGACTGCCCAGCATGGCAAGAATCTCACCCGTTCCGGGTTTAATGGCTACCAGGGCGGCATTGGTCATGTTATGATCGGGACCCACCTGATCGATGTGCTGTCGGGCCAAAAGGTCGGCAAGCCGCTGGTAATCGAGATCAAGGGTAGTCGTAACCCGAAGACCTCCGTTTGCGACCACATCTGGCCCATACTGGTCCTCAAGGATCCGGCGGACATAAACGGCAAAATGGGGGGCTTCAAGACTAACTTCTTGAGGGGCAAATTCGAGGGGATCCAGGTAAGCAGCTTGGGCTTGTTGCCGGTCAATATAACCCTCACTGACCATTAGATTCAGAACAATCCACTGGCGATCCTTCGCTCCCTCTATATTCTGTAGGGGGTCCAAGTCGATTGGGCTTTGTGGTATGCCACTGAGGAGGCTGGCTTCACCTAGGTTAAGTTCAGTAGCCGATTTACCAAAGTAGGTTTGGGAGGCGGCCTCAACGCCATAGGCCAGGTTACCAAAATAAATCTCGTTAAGGTACATCTCCAAGATCTCGTCTTTGGAATACTTTTTGGCCATCACCCAGGCCAGAATGACCTCCTTGGTTTTTCTATCGTAGCTTACGGCCGTGCGCTCTTCGTAATCGAACACAATATGCCGAACCAGTTGCTGGGTAATGGTGCTGGCCCCCCGTGGCCTGCCGCCTGGATTTTGCACATTGGCGATGATGGCGGCGACTAAAGATGGGATGTCCAAGCCCGTATTCTCGTAGAATGTATCGTCTTCTGTAGCTACGACGGCGTCAATCAGGTGCTGGGGGATCCGGTCCAGCGGAATGCGGGTCCGCTTGCCTTCACCGAAAATCTCCCACAGTACGCGACCGTTCCGGTCTGTGATGATTGTGGTTTCAAAGGTCTCTCGTTCGCGGGCTGATTCGAGAGCGACGATGCCTTCCTCGATCTCGGCCGACAGTCTGCTGTAGACCAGGGTGCCCGTAACCACTATTCCGGTGAAGATCAGAAGAGCCAGAAGCAACAAGCTGCCCAGAAACAAACGAGCTGCGCAGCCGCAGCCCGGCCGGCAGCCCCGCCTAGTCGTCTTCCCTGATATCGGCTTAACTGGACGCGTCGGTTGTTCACTAATCATCGGGTCCTCTGTTCGAGCTATTTTTACTGGGTTGCTTGTGAAAACTGTTCGCAAAGAACCTTAGCAGAGCTTACTAGCCAGCCCAGTTTTTCTACATCGCTTGGATCGCGGTCGACGGAGATCCTCTGGCTCCCCCCAATGTGCGGATCCCCGGGATGCCGCATTTCATAAGTACTATATTGTCAAAATTCACAGACTGCTGGCTGATATCGTGACGCTTTGGTGACGTTTACCCAACCTTGACCATACAGAACCATGCCGCCACGTCCGAGATGTAATGGCTGCTGCCCCATCTCGGGTACATTAACGACGGCATATACCTGCCGGATTCTTTACTTAATGACGTGCTCGTTGGCTCTCGAGTTCCCCTTGGGGCACTGGAATCTTAGCGGTTTGATGTAAGCGATAGCGTCCGTCATGAGACGGCCGCATTGAACGGGTTGTCGATATAGAGTGCGGGTAGGGATTTAGCCTTCCAGAGGCAGGGCGAATTCTTTGGCGCTTAGGCGATTAGTCCCAGCTGCCGGCCGGTGTCACCCATGATAGCCAGGGCCTGATCCAGCTGTTCCTCGGTATGGGTCGCCATATAGCTGGTCCGCAAGCAGGATTCCCCTTTAGGAACGGCCGGAGTTCGGACCGCGTTGGTGAACAGCCCCCGCTCGAATAAGAGCTTCCAGGTTAGGAAGGTGGGCTCGTCTTCACCAATGATGACCGGAATAATCGGTGTCTGGGTGCGACCGGTGTTAAAGCCTAGTTCGTTCAGACCATTTAACATCTTCATGCCATTGTCCCAGAGCTGCTCGACATGTTGTGGTTCGGTCTCCATTATCTCCAAGGAAGCCATGGCAGCCATCGAATTAGAAGCCGGTAGACTGGCGCTGAACATAAAGGACCGGGCACGGTGCTGGACGAAGTGCATAACCTCGGCATCACCGGCGATGAAGCCGCCGATCGAGGCAAAGGATTTGCTGAAAGTACCCATGATAAGATCAACGTCGTCGGTTAGACCGAAATGGGCGGCTGTGCCTCGACCATTTCCTAGGACCCCAAGTGAATGCGCGTCGTCGACGTAGATACGAGCCCCATATTTCTTGCACAGAGGCACCAACTCGGGCAGGTTGCTAATGTCCCCTCCCATACTGAATACGCCATCTACAATAACCATACGACCCGCGTCGGCTGGTAACTTCTTCAAAATGCGTTCAAGATGGTCAAGATCATTATGCCGGAATCGCCTCATCTTCCCCCTGCCAAGCAGGCATCCATCGACTATGCTGGCATGGTTGTCCTTGTCGATGATTACGTAATCCTTGGGGCCAACCAAGGCAGAGATAGCTCCCAAATTCACCTGCATACCGGTGCTGAAGACCAGGGCGCTCTCCTTACCTACGAAAGCGGCAAGACGCTCCTCCAACTCCTCATGAAGGCGTAAGGTTCCGTTTAAAAAACGAGATCCAGTACAACTTGTGCCATACTTCTCGATTCCTTCGATGGCTGCTGCTTGTACCTTGGGGTGGGTAGTTAGTCCCAAGTAATTATTGGAACCGATCATTATGATCCGCCGTCCGTCGTATGTTACCTCAGTTCCCTCGTTATCGGACATCGGAATGAAGTAAGGGTATAAACCAGTGGCCATCACTTCACGCGCTTCGGTGAATTGGCCACATTTTTCGAAGATATCCATTCAACTCTCCTAGCTTTGAGTGTTTAACGGAAAGAATCAATTTTAGCAGGTAATAGATTCAGGAATACACTCCAGTAACCGGCAATTGGTATCCAGCGACTACGATAAATTGCCAGGCCGCGATTACATTCGCGAAACATGAGGATTGTATGCTCTGAAAACAGCCAAGTCAAGCGGGCAGGAGACTGTGGAATGCCGTGTGTTGCCTGAGCATCTATTGCTTGAGGATATTGCCCGTGCTATAATCTGACCGCTGATAGCTTCATCGGTTGGGCGCGACCGACAGTTCACCAAATGCGCGATTTAAAGTGGGCGTTCCCCACTTTTTTGTTTTCTATGAGGAGAATTATTGGCGAGTGTTGGCTCGAGAAAAGAGTATATCCAGATTGAGAAGAGCATTCGACAACTAAAACAGAGTGGACGAAGCATATGAAAAGTGAATTCATGTTGGCCTTCAACGAGATCTGTGAATCTCGTGGCCTTTCTAGTGACGTCGTGATCGACGCACTGAAAACGGCCCTGGTCTCAGCATATCGACGAAACACAAATGTAAGCAACATCCAAGGGGTCGAGGTTGAAATTGACCGACGAACGGGCGAAGCTACAATTTATGCCGAGAAAGAAGTCGTTGACTCGATAATAGATACGCGAACCGAAGTACTTGTTCAAGTGGCCACTAAGAACGGTTTTCCTGATGCCGAAGTTGGCGAAATGGTCATGATAGAAAGTACTCCTGAGAACTTCGGCCGTATTGCTGCGCAGACGGCGAAGCAGGTAATTCTGCAACGGGTCCGAGAAGCCGAGCGTGAGAAACTCTACGAGGATTTTTCTGCGCGCGAAGGCGAGATAGTGAATGGTACCGTTCAAAGCGTGACCGGTCAGAATATCACCATCGGGCTCGGTAGAACGGAGGCCGTGCTTCCACGAAGCCAGCAAAGCAGTCGCGAGAGATACAGAGCCCACGACAAGATTCGCGTTTACGTCTTGGAAGTACGCCGTACCAGTCGTGGTCCACAGATCATCGTCAGCCGAAACCACCGTAATCTGCTTCGTCGGCTTTTAGAGCTGGAAGTACCTGAGATATATAACGGACAGGTAGATATAAAGAGTATCGCTCGAGAGGCTGGTGCACGATCTAAAGTTGCGGTTGTAGCCATGCAACCTGGCATCGATCCGGTAGGCGCATGTGTTGGAATGCGGGGTGTCCGTATTCAGAGCATCGTCCGTGAGTTAAATGACGAGAAGATAGACGTCATTGAATGGGATCCAGATCAGCGCTCGTTCATTGCCAAGGCCTTAAGCCCAGCTCGTGTATCCCAAGTATTCTTGGAAGATCACCCGGATGAAGGACGGACGGCTATTGTCATCGTACCGGATGATCAACTTTCATTAGCCATCGGACGAGAAGGACAAAATGCACGGCTGGCAGCCAAACTAACCGGCTGGCGCATCGACATTAAGAGCCTGACTGAAGCGGCTACCGAGTCTCTGGCGAGACGGAATGATCGCGCAGCGGATCCTGCGGTAGCTCAGAACAAAGGGCTAATAGGCAAGATCGAGATAGTGCTGGCGAAGAAAGAAGCCAACCGGCCTATTACTTCTGAGGATTACATGATGCTCAACCGGCTTGTAGGAGCCGTTGAAGGAAGGATCGTTGCCTTCAGAGCGACGGAATACGATAAGATCCAGAAAGCGCGCGCCGATGCGCGTAAACATATTCCGAAGGAAGCCTGGGATATCTCGGTTGACGAATTGGAGCTTTCCACCCGCGTCCGCGGTCTTCTTGTGGCCAACAATGTGACTACTTATGGCGATGTACTCATGAAACTTGAATCCGGTGACGATTCGTTGCTGGAAATTCGCGGATTTGGCCAGAAGGCATTGGATCAAGTCAAGGAAGCGGTAGAGGGCTACACACTGGTAGTCGAAACTATCGAAGAAGAAATCGAAGAAGAGGCTGAAGAGCCGGAGATGGATGGTGCCGCTGCTGTTGAAGATGAAGCCGAAGCAGTTATTGACACAGAAGTAGAAGAAGAGATCGAAGAGGACGTCGAAGAAAAATTGCCCGATAGTGAAGAGGTTCTGGACGAGGCGATTGAAGAACCGATTGAGGAAGAGGTCGTTGAAGAGCAGGTGCCCGCAATTGACGATCTGGATATCTCTCTTGTTCAGGTGCAGCCTGAGAAGACGCCTGAGAAGAAGAAGGTGATCGTAGTGAAGGGCGAATCGACTGAGGGCACGGAGGAAGAAGAGGGAGACAAGATGCGGGGCAAGGAACTTGTCTTTGATGAACAACTGGGTCGCGTGGTAACGAAGCGAAAAAGAAAGTTGGGTCGGCGTCGTCCTCAGTGGGAAGATTACGAGGGCATGGAAACCGATGAAGTATTTGAGGACGAGATCTAAATAATATCAGAGGAATTTGGCCAAAAAAATCGGTAGACGAAAGCATATACCACAGCGCACCTGCGTTGTGTGTCGGCTGAAGGTCGACAAACGACGCTTGACGAGAATTGTACGTACGGAAAACAGTGGTGTTGTAGTTGATCCATCCGGCAAGCTCAACGGCAGAGGAGCGTATCTATGCGACAATATCGACTGCTGGTATATAGCGATGGTGAGCCAGGTTCTTGATCGCGCACTCCAAACCGAGGTTGCTAAGGCG
>JAUVOB010000237.1 GCA_030599405.1 Chloroflexota bacterium
AATCGACCCGATCACGGTTCCGGCCATTTCCGGATACACCTGGCCCGCCAGAGTGATGATTAGGGGAAATATCGCCGAGATGGAAAACCCGGCCAGGAATACGCTAACAGAGGTCCACTCACCCAGTCCCAGGAAGTAGAGTGCGGCGTAGGTAATCGATGCAAGGCCGAACATCGCCAGGATGTAGCTGGTGACCTTCTTATCCTGACTTACATAGCCGATTACGATTCTGCCTACTGCGATGCCGACGAGGAAGACGACGAGCCCGATTTTGGATGTTGTCTGGGAGAAATCACGCAGATCCATGAGATAGGTGGTCAAGATGCCGATGCTTCCGATCTCTACCCCAACGACGAGGACAGCAGCCAGAAAAAGGGATCCAACCAATCTATCTCGAGAAATGATACGAATTCGCTGTAGGTAGTCTTCCTTGGGTGCCTGTTTCTTCGCCAACCGGGAGAGCGCGTAAAAAGCTGCCAGAATCAGAACGATTACGGCCGACTGGACAAGTGATATCCGCCAATTCATCTCCAGATAAATAAGGTAAACAGTGATGAGTATCGCACCAAATGTCACGAAAAAATGATTGATGTTGATTTGCAGGCTTTGCCGCTCGTCGTGCATATCGAGCAACATAGCATCCGTCACCCCTTCGTAAGTACCCACTCCTACTCCGATCATCATCATGATAATCAAATTGAGCCAGAGACTCCCAGTCAGGTAGAAAGTGAAGAATGAAAAGGCCAAGATCAGGCTGCCGGCGAGCAATATTCGCGGTTTCTCCACGCTGTCGGCAAGAGCGCCCGAAACCCAGACCGCAATCATGAATCCCGCATTTTGGATCGCGAGAAATAATCCTATCTGGAACGGGGTAAGGTCGATATTTCTGGCTACCGCTCCGATCAAAGTGGTAGCTACTCCTAGGAAGAGCATGGAGAGGTAGGATGCGACAGTAAGGGCCTTGATGTTGTTCTTCATTGAATACCCTTTGAGCCTCACGGGAGATCGATTCTGGCGATCTAAACAAAGGGAATTCTAGCCCCAAACATCAAGGCGAACTAGGAGCTATGTTCTCGCCTGAGCTCCCGTGTTCTCTTTATCTTGAGAGACACGTCTCAGGTAAAGAGTAATTTATAGCCCTCCTGGTACAGATAAAACCAGTGTACGCCCCCGTCCCAAAATAGGGCCAGGTACATCGAAACAGAACCAGCGACGATACCAACCAAATGAGGCCACCTGACAACCTCTACTTGTTCCTGGTACTTGTAACGACACCTCCATCGGCATCCTATGTCGGCCACTGCGATCAGCGCCAGTTGGAAAAAGAGGCTTCCAAAGGCGATGGAGTTGAAGCCATAGTAAATAGACTCACCTACTGAAAAAAACGAGGTGGCCTGGACCATCGCCCAAATCATGTAGGCTATGGGTACGACGATCGAACCCAACAATCGTTCAGGCCATGAAGCCCCACGGAAAAACATGATTGGATAGATGATAAGCGAGCCGAAAATCAGTAGGAGGAAACGACCTCCCGCGAGGATGTTCAGCAAGGCTCTGTAGGCGACTGGTCCACCTAGGGTAGCCGGCTTGCCGGCTAGGACGGCAATGAACGTGCTGCAGGCCAGCCAGATTAACAGCATAGCACCAACCGGGATCACGAAACGCCTCAGATACGTCTGTCTCTCGATTTCGATCATATTAGGCTCGTTTCTCGCTCCTCCATCTCATAACGTAATGAAGGCTCCACCCTCCTTCCTTCGTCCGTATTGATGATATCGTTCAATGTCCGTGGATCTTCCTTGATGGCATAGAGCTCGGGTTCCCGCCCCTTCTCATAGGTTACATACAGATATTGATCAGTTCTCAGGGCCTGGTGGGCGGGTACATTGTATGGGAAATCTTTGAAGTATTCGTACAGGAAAGAATCGCGCCATGGAACCTCTTCCTGCATCAGGAGAGGTCTGATCGAGCTACCCTGAATGTATTCAGGAATGGGCAACCCGGCTAGATCCAGAATGGTCGGTCCCAGATCGATGTTTAGCACCATTTCCGATTGTCGCCGGTTTTGAACCGGGAAACCGCCAGGATAACGAACTATGAAGGGTATGCGCATATTCTCCTCGAAAGCCCACCGCTTACCCGTGATCACATGTTCACCCCAGCTGTATCCGTTATCACTGGCGTAGATGATGGCCGTATTCTCCGACAGTCCCAGATCGTCAAGCTCCTCAAGTAACCTACCAAGCTCTCGGTCGACTCCGACCAGTGTCTCGCAGTAGTTGCGATAATGATTTTCCATGAATCCCAGAACGCCTTCCCAGATATTGGAATCCATGGTGGTCTGCAGTGAGAAATACTCTTCTGGCAACATGCTCAGATCGGCATTGGCATATATGCCTTCCAGGTTACTGGGGGGTAGGAATTGGTGGTGAACCGCCTTGTGCGATAGGTACAGACAAAAAGGATTGTCTTCTTGTTTACGAATGAAATCGATGGCGAACTCAGTGAGATCTCTGGTGATATATCTGCCTGGTCTTTCAGTTTCTTCGCCGTTTATTACAAGGGGGCAATCGAAGTATCGGCCTTGACCAGCCTGGACGGTGAAAGTGACGAATTGGTCTACGCCTCTTAAGCTCGGAAGCCTTCCGGGCATGTGCCATTTACCGATGAAAGCGTTTCGATATCCGGCCGCGGCTAATAGTTCCAGGAATGTAACGTTGTCCTCGTTCCATGGTGTGAGATTGTTCTGAACACCATGGGTGCGCGCGTATTGCCCGGTGAGAATCGAGGCCCTTGACGGGCTGCACAGAGACGTCGTTACAAATGCATTCTCGAAAAGTACTCCTTCCCGAGCCAGACGGTCCATATTTGGTGTCTCAAGGAAGGGATGGCCCATGATACTCAGGTGATCCCAGCGGTGATCATCCGTGAGGATAAAGATGAAATTCGGCCTCTGGCCTCCGTCCCCTAACCAGGGTTCAATCGCTACCGGGATGGGCACTCCCTCGGTGAGATAGGTCGTGTTTTCAGCCCTGCACCCGATCAGTCCGGTTGCCATAGCCGATCCAACGGTGGCCCCGGCCTGCGCTAGAAATTGGCGGCGCGAAAGCCCTCTACCGCTCTCATACATTCTGGTTCGTCTTCCCCTACTCATCGCCCCGTCCCTTTGCTCTTAATGGCCCTTTTGCTTGATGACAGACTCCGTGTTGTGATGTTCCCGGCCTAAGGCTCTCCCGATTCGTGAATACAGTATAACATGGGTCGCAGGCTATTGTAAGATGCAGCCGCTCACATCTTCCGAAACCTGCCGGCTGTTGCAGGATGGAATTGATGAGGAACAACGAACAAAGATTTCAAAGATCTTTCTTGTTGCTTTCGAATGCTCAAGATCTCATGATGCGGCTTTCTGGCAGTTAATTTCGCATGACTCAAGGTCAGGTGTTGTCAGCGACTCTGTTGCCACTACTTTTAGTTCGCAGACTTCTTCCATATCTTGTGGGCTTTGATCGTGGCTGAAGGGGCTACCACAATAGGTGGCAGCCCCTTCAGATACACAGGTCTCCGGTTACGGTGAGGGTGGAATCGGAGCAGTAAGCCGTTCAGATCTCACTGCCTCGATCTGTTGAACCCATCTTCTACCGCTATGTGGCACCACGATATTGCCACCCTCCAGAGTCTCGGTGTTATCCACGGCCGGCTGGCTCATGGACAGCTCGACGTCGTTGCCGTCCTTATCTTTGACCTGGATCCAGAACTGGTCAGCGCCTCTGCCGGGCTCACCATGGTCCTCCACGTAGACCAGGAACCTGTGGTTGCCGATTGGCTCAGGCCAGCCGGGCTCCAGGTAGGTGGCT
>JAUVOB010000292.1 GCA_030599405.1 Chloroflexota bacterium
GCAGCCAACAGCGCATCCTCTTTCTCTAGCCAGAGGGTATCGCCAAAGGCGTGAGCTGTCGCCTCAGGCTGTATGGCAAGCGCCAGTTGGGACAAGGTGTCTTCGACCAACCTGCGATCTGATTCGGATCGCTCTCGCAACCGACGTTGGTCGCCTTCGGCTCTTGACCTAGCGTTCATATGAAGACAGTCAAGCGCCAACTGGTGAAACCGTTGTAGCGATTCCCTAATCGCATTATCGCCCAGGATATAGCCTGTATCCTTGATTTGCAGATGGCTAGCGACTTCGGCTTTCATCCACGTGGCTGAGCTGAGTGGCGAGAATCCGTCGCTTGCGTCGATTTTTACAATCGTCTTGTCGACGAAGTGAGAGTGACCGCTTAGGTGACAGGCCCATACGACCCCATAACGTGGTCTAACGATTCCGTAAGGTAGCAGCTCCAGCTCAGTGTCAGCCTCGAGCGGCTCGTATCGCTGGGGTGGTGCAACATTTGTAAGAGCAGATGATAGATTATCGATCCAGTTATCCAGTTTCTGAATAACCATCCCGGAAATGTTGGCATCCTTATCGGCGTCTTTCAAAAGCCGGTCGAAGCCGAGCTGAATCAGCTCGCTGCCAACCATTCCAGTGGCTAAGAGGCCAATATCTGAATCCTCCAAATCCATACCAAATAGAAGTGATCCACCGGCTAGGCTGAATAGATGGTTCCTCGTTCCAGCAATTACTCCTTCATTCAAGGGAACGGAGGACACATCGATTGGACCATCGAGGACAAGCCAGACGCTATCTGGCTTGTCAAGCAGCAGCGGCCGGTTACCTGAAACCGCAACCGCTGTGCCAGATTTCTTAAATAAGGAAGATATCTTATCTGTAGTCACGATCGATCAATTCATCTCTAATGGGCACGGATTAACCTGGCATAGGGTCCATCAACGTCTATCATCTCCTCATGCGTTCCCCTTTGGACCACCTTTCCGCGTTCGAGCACGATAATCTCATCACAGTCACGTATCGTGCTCAATCGATGGGCGATGATGATGCAAGTGCAACCTCGGCGCCGCAGACTTTCGTCGATCTCTTTCTCGGTTAAAGGGTCAAGTGCGCTTGTAGCCTCATCTAGGATGAGAATCGATGGATCAACGACCAGGGATCGAGCCAATTCCAAACGCTGGCGCTGGCCACCGCTGAAATTGCGGCCTCCTTCCTGGACTTTAGCGCTATAGCCATCAGGCCGTTCAAGTATGTCATCGTGAATGCAGGCATCCTTGGCTGCCTGAAGTACATTGGCCTCTGGAACAGTGGTGTCCCATAACGTAAGATTCTCAGTAATCGTCCCGTCGAACATAGCTATATCCTGGTCAACAAGAGCCAAGGAATTAGATATCACCGGTCGAGGGAATGCCTCCCGAGGTTTCCCATCGAAGGTAATATCCCCTTCCCAGGCTTCGTAGAGACCGGCGACGATGCGAGCAACCGTTGATTTGCCGCTACCGGATTCACCGACAAGAGCCACGCGAGCTCCAGGGGATAAATGAAGGTTGAATCCCTCAATGAGAGGAGGATCGAGCATGCTGTACCCAAATGTTACTTCGTGAAGGTCAACAGTACCGGATAATTTCGTCCTGCCGTTTACGCTTGATCCATTTCTGGTAATCAACGACGCATGGGGATCGATTTGATAGCCGAGCACGTCGTCCAACCGGTTCACGTCTGCCTCTGCCTCTTGTAGCCTACTGCCGAGATTCACCAACTGCCGAACAGGTCCTGTGAAACCAAGCATGAGCCCCTGAAATGCGACCAACATACCAACGGTTAGTTCTCCATTTATGATTTGAATGCTGCCAAGGACAAGGACGGAGATATTTGCCAGTGCTACGAGAATGGGAGGGATGGCGCCAAGAAGCCTGCTGGCGACGCCCAACTCTTGCTCAGCGTTTACGACTTTCGCATGGTAGCCAGCCCAGCGGGTGAAGAAATCCGATTCAGCGCCAGTGGCCTTGATGGTTTCAATACGCTGTAGACCTCCCATAGATGTTGCCAGCAACTTTCCACGCTCCTGCTGAAGCCGTCGATTAATATCGACCCGTCTTCGGGCTACCCAGCGCAAGGTAGCTAGATTGAGAATCGCCGTCAGTATGGCGATGGTTGTCAATAGCGCGTCGATCTGGAACATCAACAAGGCGTACAAGATGATCAACAGGACGTTTATAGCCGCCGTAGCCAACTGCCCCGTCAGCAACGTTGAGACCCGGTTGTTAATCTGGACGCGAGAGCTGATGTCACCCGCATATCGCTGGGTGAAGAATTGAGCTGGCAGAAGAAGAACGTGGGAAATGAATTGACTGGTGCTGCTAAGGGCGATTTTAGTCTGCAACCTGAGTAGATAGTGTTGCTGAAGCCAGGTAAGAATCGCTCGAATGACAGCGATGATGGCCATGCCGAACAACAGCGGGTAAATCCATTGTACGTTGTCTTTTACAAGCACGTTGTCGACGAAGAATCCGACGAATATTGGAAAAACCAATCCTGTGATCACCAGCGCCAAGCTGGTAAAGAAAACGTAGGCCAGACCGACCTCCGAGCCAGCCAATCGTTTCCTCAACGTTCCCGTCAAACTGGGTTTCTGCCCCCCTGGTTCAAAATCGGGTCCTGGTTCGAAGACCAAGGCCACGCCAGTGTAGGATTCGTCGAATTCTTGGGCGGAGACGACTCTTGGTCCAGCGGCCGGGTCGTTGAGATAGACTTTTTCCTCACCGATACCTTCCACGACAAGGAAGTGGTCGAAGTTCCAGAAGACCACGGCGGGCATCGGCAAGGCCCGCAACCCGTCAATACTTTTGCGGAAACCCTTGGCTTTGAGACCGTACTTGCGGGCAGCTTTTAGTAGGTTTCCAGCATTACTGCCATCACGCGAAACGCCACAGTCAACACGGAGCTGCTCCAGCGATACGAAGCGGCCGTAATGGGCCAAGATTGTGGCCAAGGAAGCGGCGCCGCATTCAACGGCTTCCATCTGCAGAACGGTCGGCGTTCTTACACGCTTGTCGCGCCCCAACCACCCCCGCAAGCTCGCGGCGATCGTTCGAATTCGAGTTTCCAGCCCCCTATTTCCTTCCTGGTTCTCTGTCATCGAATATCAGAAACTTGTAATCAACTGATTGATATAGTCAAAAGCTACCAAGTTTGCGTTGCGATCCACCGACAAATACGAATCGCCGTCCACCGGCAGCCCTCGCTCGGCTAGCTACCTGATAGGAGGTAGCTGATTGGGCGGCGTTCAGCCACAATAATGACGGCCGGACCCAAACTTCCGCTTCTGAATCCAGAATCTACATCTACCGGCAAAGACCATAGCAAGCCGTCAGGGCTATCTGGATCCGTTA
>JAUVOB010000435.1 GCA_030599405.1 Chloroflexota bacterium
GGCTCGCGCCCTTGTGACGCTAAATGCCAGCAGCATCGACGGGGAAACCATGCGCAAAACACTGACTGTGTTACTCAAGTACGAAGCGGACACGAAGAAGGCGAACCGCCTGCTTGGTGGGCGTCCGGGTCGAGGCCATCTTGGACGGGAGAATGGATAACCGGATCGTCGAGTTTGTCCGAGGTCTGCGAATGGCGGGAGTTAGGGTATCCCTGGCCGAATCGATGGATGCGTTGCATGCGGTGAGCGTCCTAGGCGTGGCCGACAGAGCGCTCTTTCGCGAGTCGCTTCGGACCACATTAATCAAAGAATCAACCGACTTCAGCGTCTTTGATGAGTTATTTGGTCTCTATTTCGGCAGCGGAGGTCCACCACTACAAAGCGCGGTTGAGGATCTTTCCGCCAGCGAGCAGAAAATCTTAAAAGCAGCGCTGGCGACGATGAGCGACCGACTTCAGCAACTTCTTGATTGGTTAACCAGTGGTGACGGTCCATCAAAGGAGGAACTGGAGGAAATGGCCCGCCGGTCTGGCGCTAACTGGGCAAATAGCCCTGGTGACGCACGATGGGTTAGCAGGCGTTTACTCAGACAACTGGGTTACCGGCATCTTGAGGAACAAATTGACCAGCTATTGGCCAAATTGCGGGATATGGGCATGAGTTCTGAGGCTATTGAAACGCTACTGGGAATCGTAGAGGCGAATCAAGAAGCCCTGGCCGAGCAGGTATCTCAACAGGTCGGGCTACAGGTCGCTCGAGAGCGCTCTGATCGCGCCAGGGAGTTTCACGGGTCCGACCTGATGCATAAACCGTTTCATACGCTTACCGATGTCGAGGCGGAACAACTTAGAAAGGAAGTGCAACGTCTGGCAACCCAGCTTCGCAGCCGGGCTGCGCTCAGAAGAAAGCGAGGTAAGGCAGGGAAATTCGACCCGAAGAGCACCATTAGGGCCAATCAAAGATTTGGTGGTGTCCCCTTCAAAATTAAGTACAAGAAAAAAAAGCTAAAGCCAAACCTTGTTCTTATCTGCGATATTTCGACGTCAATGAGACCGGTGGCCGAATTCATGTTACGAATTATCTATGAATTACAAGACCAGGTGGCGAAAGCGCGCAGCTTTGTCTTCAATGCCGACATGGAAGAGATCAGCGTAACCTTAGCTGGAAATCGAGCGGCTGAGGCCGTTACCGAGGTGCTCTATGGAATGCCCCCGGGCTATTATGCCACCGACCTGGGCCATAGTCTTGATTCGTTTTTCAAGAAGTGGTCTGATGCGATAGGTAACAGTACCTCCGTGATCATATTGGGCGACGGTCGGAACAACTATAATTCTCCTCGTATCGATCTCATGAAATGGATGCATAGGAGGGCCAAACGGTTGCTTTGGTTCAATCCGGAGCATCGCAGGCAATGGGGTACCGGGGACAGCGATATGCTTGAATACGCACCTATTTGTGATTCAGTCTATCAGGTTCGCAATCTTGCCCAGCTCTCATCTGCCGTTGACGAGTTGCTGACGGGTAGCTGACATCCTCGATATTTGCCAGATTTATTACAGATCTTATGGACAATAACAGCCAATCTCCAGCTTTGTTACGCATGACTGCCCTCGTAAGTAAGTGGGAGCAAGAAAATGACCGGCGGGCCATCTTTTTGCAGTGCTATTCGATGATGACCCAGAATATGTTGGACGCGCTGGAAGAAGGACGATTCCAAGACGCCGATTGGGTCGACGAGCTGCTGAGTCACTTTGCCGGTTACTACTTTCAGTCCTTGGAAACATATGAAAATCCCGATATCCAGACATCGGCCGTGTGGCAGTATGCCCATACTGTAGCCCGGGATGGGGATGCGATGGCGATTCAAAACCTGATTCTGGGGGTGAACGCCCACATCAACTACGATCTTGTCTTGGCCACAGCTGATATTCTCGATCCAGAATGGTCGCGACTGGATGAGGCAAGTCGACGGGATCGCTATGAAGATTACTGCCTGGTCAACGACATCATTGGAGAGACCATTGATAATGTGCAAGATCTGGTGCTGGAACGATACGATCCGAAGCTGAAATTATCGACAAGCTTCTCGGTCCTGTTGATGAGCTGTTAACATCACACGTGATTAGGCAATGGAGAGGTGTGGTCTGGGA
>JAUVOB010000191.1 GCA_030599405.1 Chloroflexota bacterium
CCATAGTCCGATTGGTCGCTCAAGGAGATCTCAGCATCGAATGATGCACCCATGAAAGGATAGACATACGAACCGTCTGCTATCAGGCTTGGAACAATACGCATGACCGCATCCGAAGGAATAGAGAAACCTACGCCCGAATTGGTTCCCGTGGTCGAGGCGATCGCGGAGTTAACACCTACGACTTCGCCGCTAAGATTGAGCAAAGGACCCCCAGAATTACCCGGATTTATGGGTGCGTCGGTCTGGATCACCTGGGGTAAGGAATAACTGCCTCCAGTAGACGAATTACCTTGAGAGGACAGACTGCGATCAAGGCCGCTGACGATACCCAAAGTCATAGATCCTTGTTCGCCAAAGGGATTGCCGATGGCGACTACAAACTGTCCAACAGTAACCTCGGACGAGGAGGCCAAGGACAAGGGCCTGACTCTAGATGGCAGTTGTTTGATCTTAATCACGGCCAGGTCACTATCCACGTCCCGGCCGACTAGATCGGCGCTACGACGTTCACCGGACGCAAAGACAACCTCATATTCGCTGCCGATTTCTACCACGTGGTTGTTGGTTACGATATAGCCATCAGCGTTATAAACGAAGCCGCTGCCACTGCCAATCGGTGGCACGATAATGTATACAACGGCCGGATTAGCTTGCCGGTAGAGGTTTATGAGAACTGCTTCCAGATCTAGATCTTCCTCTTGATCCTCCGGGTTAACAAAGGCGACGGGAGCGGGCTCCTCTCTTTCTGCCAGGTAGACCTCAACTTGCTCCATCACCGATGCCATCGAAGCTTCAGTATCGGTATCGGATTCAACAGACTCCGATGCTGTTAGGGCATCGATCTTCGATTCAACCTCTGATAAAACGGCCGCGGCGATCTCATGCGTATCGATCGTCGCTGCTGGCGCGGGCGCCGGATCATCCAAAATCTGGCTACAGGCGGATAATGTTAGAATAATGGCAATGATTGGCAGGATCACTGTTCTCGATGCGAAGGGTCTCACGGTTTAACCTCCGAATAAATTGTTGATAAGAACTAATAAAAAGAAAGAGTGGGGAGCGTAGAATCCTCTACGCTCCCCAGTGTTCTAACTATGTACTTAACTATCCTGAATAAGGTGACTCGTTTATAGGCTGATTCCGGTAGGAGCTGAGTTCCCGTTGGCAGGTCCGAATCCCCGGAAGCCGCCGCCGTGGAAGTCCTGCATGCCATCGCAGTCGTGTCCTTCGAATCCACGCATACCGCCAAAGCTCTCCATGCCATCGAAATCATGCATACCATCGAAATCATGCATGCCACCAAAGCCGCGCATACCGCCGAAGCTGTGCGTGCCACCAAAGCCAAGCATTCCACCAAAGCTGTTGTCTAAGATCAGCTCGGACTGGTCACCGTCGATGACGCCATCGGTTACAGCTTGGTTGACCGCATCTTCATAGGCTGCCTGCACTGCATCCATTACATCCTGGATGGTGACGCCTTGCTCTTCAAGTTGTTCCATCAGAGCCCATGGGGCTATGCCATCTTCGCGAGATGCCTCCAGATCTGGGAGTTCAATACCCAAGGCCTCGGCCGCGTCAGCCATCAATGCCCCAGGATCGATGTACTCTTTGAGTGCCTGTTGAGCTTCGATCATGCTAAGTTGATCTTCAGTCAGGTAACCCTCTTCGACCAACTCAGCGAGCCTAATGGCCTTAACCGCTTCCCGGGCAGCATTGAGTTCGTCGATAGTTACGCCGATATCTGCAAGCGCATCTTCTAGGTAACTCTCATATTCGCCGTCGCCGTCAAATCCAGGGTGGCCTGGAACGCCGAAAGCGCCATCTTCACGAGCGGCTTCGAAGGCTGTTGCAAAAGCGTCTCGCAGATCTTCAACGCTGACGCCGAGCTCACCGGCGATTGATTCGTCGTTTGGAGTTAGGCCTTCTAACTGTTCGCTAAAGCCACGTCCAAAACTATGTCCGCCTTTGCCCCAATGGTGAAAAGGTGTTGTCTCCTGAGTGTCCGGAGGTGTTTCGGGATCTTGATCGACCTGGGCGAAGACAGCCGTTACACCCAAGGCCAGGGCCAGGATGAGGATGCCACCCACCAGAATAAAAGATACGTTGCGTTTTTTCATATGCGTCTCCTTTCAATTATTGGCTGTACTAATGTCTGTTATCTTTCTATAGCTGGCCAAGCTAACTGTGCCTATGATACAGGGAAATTGTTGCAAAGTTGTTAAGGAGTCTTTGCGATTCTATTCAGACCAATACGGTCGCACGCTGAATAGGTTTTTCGACCGGATAAGTTCTTAGCCCGCATTAATGACAGAAATATGTGACTCTAATATAGATCCATACTAATATGAAGAATGCCGTAAGCTCCCACTCATTCCACTCTGATAGTGCGGATGAAACCGGCATCCCACTTTGGCTTACTCTGATTCCGAGTTATATTTTCCAACATTGGAAAATATATAATGAGGAACATGGTCGATCCCCCACTCTTAGCGACAAAACTATTCCTTCCCCCTCTTAGGGAGAAAATTGTCGAGCGACCGCAACTGTTCCAGAAGCTTGATTCGGCCTGGGACAAGAAGCTGATCCTGGTGACGGCTCCCGCTGGATACGGGAAGACAACGCTTGTTGCTTCCTGGCTTGCCCGGGAGCGGAGGTCCTTCGCCTGGATCTCCCTCGATGAAAATGATAACGTCCCTCTTCGGTTTCTATCCTACCTGGCCAAAGCCCTTGAGCAAATTAATGGGAGCGATTATTTTACGGCCAAACCTTTGATTCATTCCCCGGCCCCACCTACATTAGAAGTGATCCTCACCTGCCTGGTCAACGATATGGCGGTCATCGACAAGACATTTTTACTTGTGCTCGATGACTATCACGCTATTCACGATGCTGAAGTCCGAAGAGCAGTGAACTTCCTGATTGACAATGGCCCACCTGGTTTCCGGTGCCTGAAACTGAGTCGCGAGCTCCCGGATGCTCCGCTATCAGGTCTAAGGGCAAGAGACCAGCTTGCTGAAGTCGATATTTTCGATTTGCGTTTCAACCAACAGGAAGCTAGCGAATTCTTGAATGGTGTCATGGGTTTGGATCTGCTGCCGGAAGAGGTTTCTGACCTGGACAGGCGCATTGAGGGTTGGGTCACAGGGCTCCAGCTGGTTGCCCTAAGCATGGGCATGCAACCAGGTGCCACTCCAATTAGCGTCGATGTGCAGGGAGATGACCGGCTCATTGCTGACTATCTGGTCGATGAAGTGCTGTCCAACCAGTCCCAACATATACAGCAGTTTCTGATGCAGTCATCCATTTTTAATCAATTCTGTCCAGCCCTCTGTGATAGCGTACTCGGTATCGAGAACAGCTGGGAAACAATCCAGCAATTAGAACAGGCCAAGCTCTTCATCGTCCCGCTTGATAACAGGCGCCAATGGTATCGATACCACCACCTCTTTGCCGACATGCTCCGAAGCCGGCTGAAAAGACTTTGGCCGGAGATAATCGACCGGTTATATGGACGGAGCGTCGATTGGCACCTGGAAGAAGGTCTGCTAGAAAGGGCCATTTACTACGCAATCGAGGGCCATGATTACGAGCGCGCGGCCGAAACAATCCAGGCCAACCTACCCGGTCTCATGATATCGGGAAAGCGTGAGCTGATGGTCAAATGGTATAGGAGAATTCCGTTGTCCACACTGAGGACCCATACTCCGGTCTGGGTCAGCTATATCATGGTCTTGTTTTACTATGGTCGGTACAAGAAAGCCCATGAGGTTCTGCGCGAGTTATGGGACGATCCCAGCTCTTTTAGGGACATGAGCGAAGAGGCTATTTCGATTACTCGGGGTTATGCGGCCATTATGGAGGCTGCGATTGTTCGCTCAACAATCTGCGATGCTGACCGGGCTCTTTCTTTGTCGGATCAGGCGCTTGCTCTATTGCCAGTAGATGCGCATCTTGGTCGAGGTCTAGCCCATGGGCATCAGGGTAACGCCCAATTGATGGTGGGGGATGTCGAAGAGGCTCGGGATTCTTTCGACGAAGCCATCAGGCTAATTAGGCTCGATAAGTGGCCCGTATCGATCGTTTATGACAGCCAATATGCCCGTGCCCTGGCAATATCGGGACGGCTAAGGCGCTCTCTCGTCAAATTCGAAAGCATATTCCATAAGGGTATAGAGCAAAACATTCATAAGTCGGGAGTAATTGTCGATACACTTCTTGGCTACGCTAGGTTGGAGTACGAGTGGAACAATCTGGAGAAGGCCAAACAATTTATTCTTGATAGTGTCAAACTTTGTGAGAATAACTCGTCTGCCGAACGCCAAATTCACCTTCTGGAAACGCTACTAGATATGGATAAGGTCGAAGACGCAGTCTCAAGCGCTGAGACTGGACTAAAACAGTTGGAAGATATCGCCCTCCAGTATAGTTATCCGCCCTATGTACAAGATCGCATTGAGGCTTTTTGGGCGAGATTGGCGATAAAAAAAGGAGATCTTCTCAAGGCCAGAAGCTGGCGACATTACTTCGAATGGACCCATCAAGACAAGGTCACCGGGGTGCAACGTTATGAGTGGCACACAGTCGCCATCGTTCAACTAGCCGAGAGAGACTATTCGAAGA
>JAUVOB010000309.1 GCA_030599405.1 Chloroflexota bacterium
CTACAACCACAGGATATATTTTCGCCAAATCGGCATTCGATTCAGTGAACCCGCTTACGATTTTGGGAGATTGATTAGACACTATCTATACAACTACGACGAAGCTCGATGAACGACTCTCTGGGGATTAGCAACAGCGAGCCTTATACGGTGATAGCACTAGGGTAGGCAAGCATCACCAACCATCCGGCAATTTGTATCACCAAAAAGAGAACCATAACGAGGACACTCGGAAACGGAGAGCGCTGTCTCGTATACGTTCGATCAGCCCAAATAACAGCGGGGAGGATCAATGCGCTTGCCCAGAAGATTGGAGCAGGAAGAATTCGACCATTGAGAAAAACCATAACCAGCAACGCGCCCACCCAAATCAAGAAGTATAGTGTTCTCAGACGACCCGTGGACCAACGGGTGGCCAGCGTGCATTTTCCAACTTGTCGATCGGCCGATCTGTCAGGCCAGGTGGTCGCCAAAAGATTATCAAAGGCAAACAGCGCGAACGGCAGAGTCAAGAGTATGATCCGCCAATCGATTCGAGCGGATAGAACGGCATAGCCAAATACCGGCAGCAACATCCCCCCGAGGAACGCGTTGGTTAATTCACCCCATCCGCGCCAGGCTAGGGCTAGCGGTCTGAGCGAGTACATCCATCCGCCAAATGCGCCGAGGACCAGGATCGGCAAGGTCACCAGCGGCAATGAACCGGTCACGACAAGAATTATTACGCCAGATATCCCGATTATTAGCGCTAACCAGGCGGCTTTGAGCGCGGTCGCTGGCGGCGCATGGTGATCCTGCATAGCACCGCTTCCGCCAGAATAACGTGTCCGGACCGTGAGGGCGTCAGTCTCATAGTCAGCATATTCATTGGCGTAATGTATGGAGGCGCTGACAAACAACAAAGGAAGCAGACCTGCCATGATTGGCCTTGGGTCGAACTGAGACCCGGGGAGTGTAAGCGCGACGAGAACACCCCACCCGTACACGGCGGTGATTAGTAGAAGCTGGCTCGGGCGAGACATTCGGAAATAGAAATTTGCAGTCTGATAAACTCTCATGACGGACCGATTATGAGGTGACCGCTTATTATGGCGGTCTCTTTGAACGGCTGGATGGGGATAGGATCAGAGCTCATACTGATTTGCTCAAGATTAGCATTTCTCGATACTCCTATTTTCGCCTTATTTTCGCGATTGTCGGTGGCACAAGTTACGGAGCAGCTACATGCAAGCAAAATCCTAACCAATGTTCGCCTAAACGTGTGCCAGGCCGCGTATTTGGAGTGTGCCGCCCAGTAATTAAATAGAATCTGGCAAACTGATCACTGTATACTGGCCGCGGTGACCTCTGCTCAATCCAAGTATGTCTGCATCTCTCAGAACGACTTGGTCTCGCCGTCGGCCGGAATCTTGACCATGCCTTCGACGCCCGCCTGAGTAACTGCTGCTAGTAGTTCATCACGGCTCAACAGACAGTGGTTGATCGCTTCCATATGAACCGCTACAACCTCAGCTCCTGGCGAGGCGCGACAAACTTTTATTACATCATCGGCGGTCATGGTAATCGGACCCCCTGCTGAAAACTGAGCTGCCCCGGCATTGACCACGATGATCTCAGGTCGATACGTCCTGAGTGAATCTTCGACATCAGGACACCAAATTGTGTCACCGGCGATATACAGAACCGGCTCTCCCTTGGCTTGAATCACGAATCCAGAAACGGGGGCCATCATATCTCCGATTTTTCCACTGCCATGCCTGCCGGCCGTTCTGGAGAAGCGCAATCGTTTCCACACCTGTTCATTGGCTATGGGCTGCACCGATTCGAATCCCGCCTCGCGGATGCGCTGGCTATCCTCGGGTTGGCAGAAGACCGGCAGATCTTTCACTAGCGAAGTTCGTGCAAACTCATCCCAATGATCAGAATGAGTGTGGGTGACCAGCACAGCATCGATCTCGTCGAGCAGCCTGCTCAGACCGGCATCATCCAGGGACAGATCGACGAGAGGATTTCGTTGTTGATTTGGGGTATTAGGAATCGCTTCAGAGGACCGGGCTGGACTAAACATAGGATCGACCAACAAGTTCAGCCCGTTGATCGATACAACCAGAGTTGCATGTCGGATAAGAGTGATCTCCATGGATTGCCTCACGTCAATCGCTATTTTATCTGGAGTAACTGTCAGATCAGCTGCCGCAGGTGGCAGTATACTGTCTGTCGATAGCCCTGCCAATTTCTCAAGTTATCCCTCATTCACCTGCTTTAGTCATTTACTCTGATAGTAGAGTAGAACGAGCCTCCAGCTCGAATAAAGCGTTGGTTGGTGTAACCGAACAGGGATGTTCGGTCTTCAGGAATATGGGAATAAGGATACGTAAGTGTGACGTACGCGCTCTCAGATTGGGCTAACAGTCACCGGATTCCACCATTTCCGTATTACGTTCCAATTTTACAGATACCGCCATCTGCAACTATAAGCGGCGGTAGCAACGTAACCTATGTCTGGAACTTTGGTGATAGAGAGGATGGATTCGGTTCTGCAATCTCCCACGTGTATATAGCACCAGGAAGATATACAGTCGCAATCACTGCCAGTAACTCCGTCGGTCAATCTGAATAGACCTCGTTGGGCATAATGAAGTTAGAATTCTTCACTATCAACTTACCAATCATTGATAAACCCTGATTCAATGTTTTACCAACTCATATAGTTACTTTTGTTCTCTAGTCAGGTTCTACGAAATAGAGAAATATGGTAGGCCGATGGGAGATTTATGTTATCCTCTAATTGCATGCCATCGATCGTACCTGGCAATGCTGATACCAAAGTGCCGAATCAGATAACAACTGAAACTCTATATCAAGATAGAGATTTGGTAACAGTTTACCAGGACGTTTCGCTGATCGTCACCGATTCCCCGGGGTATGTACCCAGGAGAATCGTAATGCAGAGTAAGGGATGGAAAGAGTCGAGTTAATCGAGGTAGGAGCTGCAGCAATAAGCCCTTCGCGCCTATTGTTGATTTCCACACTGATTACTACTCAGACTAGAATCCCGCACTTGCCGCATACGAACAGTTTATCGCCCTGTTATTGTATTAATCTGAATCGGGTGAGTGGACAAAAACGGAACGGGTGGCATGCGGCTGGCGTTTTCCCGGAGGATGATTTCGTTCCTTATAGGAGGGTCAATCCATGCGATATCAGAGGTGGGTTCCGTTAACC
>JAUVOB010000136.1 GCA_030599405.1 Chloroflexota bacterium
AAGAAGTCATACCCTCATGAGGGGTGTGGCTTAATGGCTGGAAGTGACGGGCGAGTCCTCCGTGTCTACACCGTCGACAACCGGCTGGCCAGTCCATCCGCTTATGAGATGGATCCCCAACAGCAGCTGTAAGCTATGCTCGATATAGAGGATCGAGGATGGGATTTGCTCGCTATCTTCCATTCACATCCAAGTGGACCCGATGTCCCGTCGACTGTTGATCTATCCACTGCCTATTATCCAGAGGCGGTATACGTCATAGTTTCATTTATCGATCCTGAACGACCGTCGGCGAAGGCTTTCACAATTGGCGAAGATCGGGTAGAAGAAATCCCGCTACTAGTAGATTAAAATGGCCCTGGAAAATAATTGATCTAATATGCGCCCAATAGTATGCACCGTATCAGGCTAGCCGATATAATTCACAAGAGAACTCAGGTACAGGCATGTCAACATTCGTAACAGTAATTCTCTCTGCCTTAATCGGTTATCTGCTCGGTGCTATCCCTTTTGGATACATTCTGGTCAGGCTCACCAAACAGATCGATTTACGAGAATTCGGTAGCGGTCGTACCGGAGGGACCAATGCATTTCGCGCCGCTGGTATCCCTGCCGGTGTTCTGACCTCTATTTTAGATGTATTAAAGGGAGCCTGTGCCGTCTGGGTAACGCGCGCGTTGTTCGCTGACACGGTATCAGCCGAATGGCTACCCTGGATCGAGGTAACGGCGGGAGTCATGAGTGTCATTGGGCACAACTGGTCTGCGTTCATCGGTTGGAAGGGAGGAGCCGGAACCGGACCCAACGTCGGATGGGCAGGCGCCGAATGGTTTCCCATCGTTCCGATAGCCGTAGTAGCTGTATTGGCTGTCATGATCGGCATTGGAATAGCCTCAATCGCTTCTCTTGCTATGGCTATCGCAGTTCCTTTCTCCTTCGCAGTTCTTTATTTAGCTGGTGTGGAGCCCTATGACACGACCCTGGCCTACATTGTTGGGGGAATCGTGGGGGCAGCCATAATATCCTGGTCACTGAGACCTAATATCAAACGCCTTCTAGCCGGAAACGAGCGTCTGGTTGGTCCCCGATCAAAACGAAAACGCAGGCAGGCAGAGTCTAGCGATACGGATTAGGTCGAGGGAGTTGGCAAGTTGTCTGGCAAGCCATCAGCTGGCAAGCTTGTAGATTTACCCACCACTTTTTTCTAACTGATCGAAATGAAGCAGACCCATCACGTCAATGACCACGCCAGAAACGTTCGGCAAGGATAAAGCAACGCGAGGTTCTTGGGTGAGGTCGAGAGTAGGGTATTCTCGAGCCCACAGCTCCTGTATCTGGCGATAGATCTCCTGACGGGCCACCGTATCTGTTTCTTCTATTGCCGCCTCGTACAGTGCAGCCATCTCTTGGCTCTCGTAATTTGAGCAGACGGTGTCGGTGCTGGTAATGAAGTACTCCATCCAGCTCATCGCATCAATGAAACTCGCTGGCTGTCCAGGAGATGGCCATCCGAGCAGATAGGTGGGGTAGTTACAGGTAGCGCTCTGAGGTCGGAAAACGCTATATGGTGCACTCGATAGTTCGACTTGAACGAGCCCTGTTTCCTCAAGCTGGGCCTTTAAGGCCTCAGCGTATTCGCCTTCTATATCCGAGTAACGCCCTCCATCCTCATACCACAATTCGATTACTATCTTGTTATCAGGTGAGTAACCAGCAGCTGTGAGGATGGTTCGCGATTGCGCTAAGTCTCGACCAGGTGCAGTAGCTACATGACCTGGCGTACCGTCTGGCACAGGGCTATATAAAGGCAAACGAGCCCCTTCAAAAACATCGGTTGCTAACGCCTCGCGATCGATTGCAAAGGCTATCGCCTGACGAATTCGAGCGTTGTCCCATGGCTCCGTACTCTGCTCAAAGACCAGGTAGCTCTTGAAGACTGGCGGGCTCTCCCAATTTACGAATCCGCGCCGGTTGACCAGGTCGTCGACGTCATCTCGAGATAGACCGGTCCAGGCGATGTCGATGGCGCCGTTTTCAAGGGATCTCTGCATCCGGTCCGGATCGTCATAAAAACGCAGTTGTAGATTGTTGAAATTGGGTGCCTCGCCCGGCCACTGAGTGCTTGCTTCAAGACGCATTTGTACGCCTGGCTCCCATTCGGAGATCGTATACTTACCCAGACCAGCACAACTGTTAACTGGATCTTGACTTGACGAGTAGCAGTCGCTATCGACAACAAAATAGGGTGGTGTTGCCAGCAGGCTTGGGAAAAACGATGCCGGTTCGTTGAGGATGAACTTTACTGTTAGAGGATCGATTACCTGAACCGCGTCATTGTCGGCGAAGCTATCATCATTTTCATCTTTGAGATAACTGTTAACCAGGTAGTTTCCCAACATGGCCGCCCGTTCGACTGAGTACTTGACGTCATTAGCATTGAACTCATTCCCATCGGGGAATCGCAAATCAGGCCGTAGACTAAATGTATATTCCAGCTTATCTTCCGATATCTGGGGCAGGTCGGATGCCAGAATGGGCACCAAATTGCTGGTTTCGTCGACCATTAGCAGGCCAGCCATCGTATTTGACTTGACCTCCCAGCCAATAAAATCGGCCGGAGAAGCAGCTGGATCCATGTCGTTTAACTGGCCCGCGACACCAATTACGATTTCGTCAACTGGCGTACCAACCAGGGACTCGCCAGCAACGATATTTTCGCCTGAAACCAGCCAGGTTTCTATCAGCTGATCTATCGTGCCGTCTAAGCGGGACTGAGCAATAATCCCGTTCAGCAATTCCAGTAGCGGTTCATTGTCTTCTGCCACGGCGATCCCGTAAGCTTTTCCAGTGATCCAGGCATCCCTCCCGATTCCGCCTGCGATCTTCAACTGTTGGGGATAGGACGTTGTAAAGTGTTCGGCGTCGACGTTGTCGATAATTACGCCCTCTACCGCGCCATCGACAAGGGCCTGTAAGGCTTCGGCCGAGCTATCATATAGCTGCAGATCGGGCTCCGCCAATCCGATGATCCCTCTAGCAATCTGCTCGCCACTATTATATCTATGGACCCCAATTGGGATGCCAGGTTCGATCTCTGTAAGGTTTAAGAGAACCGTTTCGTTTGCCCGAACAACCAGCACCTGCCCAACTTCCAAGTAAGGCTCTGTATAGGCCAATCCAACTTCCGGTTGTTCGGGGATGATAAGTGCCGACATCGCCGCATCGAATTCATCGTCAGAGACACTATCCAGGAGTCCATCAAAGCTAGTGACCACGAATTCATAGTCGATACCTGATTCTTCAGAGATGTAGGCCATTAGGTCAGGATCGAACCCAATTACGTCACCGAAGGGATTGATATCTTCAAAATACTGAAAGCGGGAGGGTGCGTCGGTGGCGACTGTTATGAAGCTGATCTCATCAGTAGTTTCTGCTATTTGATCCGATGGGCCAATTGGAGTCGCCGTACTGGTCGGTAAGGCAGCGATGACCGGTGTTGGCGCATCCGTCTCGTCCTCCCGACAGCCCGTGATAGCAATCAACATCAGGGCCAGAAACAACGCCAGAAACGGCACCGGTTTCCGCGGCACTACATTGTTCTTGCCATTTACCCGTATCATCTAAACAGTTCCACTCCTCACCATAACAGGGGGAGTATAGCAACCTGGTTAGCCGAGACAAGGCCAGGATAGTTTTTATCAGGCTGGGGAAAGGTGGTTCAAAAATACGGCTAAGGGAATTCTCAGAATCGAAAGGCAGTGTGCCAAGATGTGTTTGGCCTAGATAACGTTATATTCCTCGATTTCACGGCCTTCCGCGAACCGATAGTAGTCTATCGTGGAGAGGTCCAATGTAGCCGGGCGGCCGTAGATGATGGTCTCAGCCACAAGCAGGCCAGCTGCAGGACCATGCATGAAACCATGTCCCGAAAAACCCGTTACCAGGTAGTAGCCGTCGAGTTCGCGCACAGGACCAATGATCGGATGGGCGTCCGGCGTCACCTCATATAAACCTGCCCAGGCAGCGACCCGGCGGGCAGAGGCTAAGACCGGCAATCTCTCTATCGCCGCCGCCATGTGTACGAGTTCCCATGACTCGTCGATGCTCTCATCGAAACCCGGTTCCTGCTGTGGATTGGACATCCCGGTAAGCAACCCATCGCCCTCCCGATGGTAGTAGAGGCTCTGGGCAAAATCGACGATAAACGGGAAATCTACGGGGATCTGGGGTAGAGACGTTGTGGTCAGCATTTGGCGCCTAATTGGTGTTACCGGAAGAGGTATATCGACCATGTTGCTGACCAATGACGACCATGGACCCGCAGCATTGACAACCTTCTCACAGGCAATAGTGCCTTCGCTGGTTACAACTTCCTCGATTCGGCCGCTCCGGGTAGTGATACCGGTCACCTCTGCATCGGTCAGAGCCCTTACCCCTAGATTGCGTCCGGCATTGACATAGCCATTGACGACACTCTGTGGATCGACCAGGCCATCCTCGCTGTTATAGGTGCCAGCCAGCACATCGTCAGCATCCAGCTGGGGCACCATTCGACGAACCTCGTCGCCGCTCAACCACTCGGTATCGATGCCCAGACGATGCTGCAACTGGACGTTCGCTCGGAACTTTGCGATGTCGTCATCGCTGGTAAGCAAGAAGAGATAGCCACACTTTCGCAGGTCGATAGCCTGGCCCGTCTCATCCTCGAAGCGGTCCAGCATAGGTAAGCTGACCTTGGAAAGCCGGATATTTACCTCGGTGCTAAACTGGTATCGAATCCCCCCAGCACACTTTCCGGTGGCTCCCATTCCGAAAAACGGCTCGCGCTCCAGCAGAACTACGTCTTTATAGCCATTGAGGGCCAGGTGGTAGGCTGTGCTGGCTCCCATCACCCCTCCGCCTATGATCACGACGCTGGCTGTCTTTGGCATTTCCTGTGGCATCGGACTTGACAAAACCTCACGACCAGTAGCTTGCGTTTTCTTGAGTAGCCACAATAAGAGAGCGCGGGCGAAGCGACAAGGACCCTGATTCTTTCATCGTGGCTGTAGTGTCAACAGTGGTAGTGATTGCCGTTGGATGCCTGCTGGGAATAATCACTAGCTTGGCGCCACCATGAGGTGGAAGCATGTCAGCGGTCTGGTGCAACGAATGATTACTCGGATTCCCCCAAATAGGCCTGGCGCATCATCTCGTTGTTTCGTAGATTCTCGGCCGTGTCGGCTAGAACTATCCGTCCCGACTGTAACACATAACCTCGGTCGGCGATGGAAAGGGCCATATTGGCGTTCTGTTCCACTACGAACACCGTCGTGCCCTGTTCGTTAATCTGCTGAATGATCTCAAAACTCTGGGCTACAAGGATCGGGGCAAGGCCCATTGAAGGCTCATCCATGAGCAACACCTTAGGCCGGGACAT
>JAUVOB010000420.1 GCA_030599405.1 Chloroflexota bacterium
AATGTCCGAAAGGTGAGCCCAGAACCACAGTGGTTCGATACCACCTCATTGTCGTACGAGACAGCCCAACCATACGCTTTGTTCCGGCGACTAATCCGACGGATAAACGGTATCAACCATAACGATTCTCCCTCGGTGCTGCGAGAAAAACTGAGCTCACTTGCCGACTATTTCCCACCAGAACAAGAGAGGCTATCAATATCCGCAATTGAAGCGCTGTTTGGCCTGGAGAGTAAAAACGGCGACCCTCCTCTTGAAGGTGAAGCCTTCAAGCGAGCGTTGTTCAATCTGATGCCTACCCTATGGCGACAGCGTTTTGCGGACCAGCCTACGATCATCATCTACGATGACCTTCATTGGAGTGATCCTGCTTCCATCGACCTGTTGCACGATCTCTTACCGCTGACAGAAGAGATGGCCATCGTCTTCCTCTGCGTTTTCCGACCGAATCAGGACGCGCCCGGTTTGAGGATAAAGAAGACTGCTGACAAGACTTACCATCACCGTTATACGGAAATCAATTTGCGTCCGCTCTCCGAAAGTCAAAGCAATCTAATGATCGACGCTCTTCTGGGGAGTCCAGAGCTACCGGACGACTTGCGTAGTCGTATCCTGGAACAGGCCGCTGGTAATCCCTTCTTCATTGAAGAGGTCATCCGGACCCTAATCGACGGAGGAGCTCTTCTGCCGGTCGACGGCTCGAACGGGCATCCCAGTTGGCGAGTTGCCAGGCAGAGCGCAGACATTCATATCCCGGATAACCTCCAAGCGCTGCTAACCGCTCGGATCGACAATCTTTCCGAAGATGTTCGCCAGACATTGCAGGTGGCATCTGTCATCGGTCGAAACTTCTACCGGCGCGTTCTGAAATTGATCAACGAAGCCAGTGAAGAGATGGATAGTCACCTCCAGACATTGCTGATGCAGGATATGATTCGCGAATCAGCCCGTATACCGGAGATCGAATACAGGTTTCGCAACCCCCTCACTCAGGAAGCGGCATATCGCACTATCTTGTTAAAACATCGACGGGAATTCCATCTGCGCGTAGGCGAAGTCATGGAAACGATCTTCACGGAGCAGCTAGAAGAACAGGCCCCGCAGCTAGCTTTCCATTTCCGCGAAGCCAAACAATTTGAGCGTGCCTTGGTCCACTATAAAAATGCCGGCGACGTCGCCTACCGTCTCTTCGCCAATGAGGAAGCCTCCACCCATTACGGTGAGGCATTGGAGATGGCTCGCCGGTCCAAGGAGCCTATCTCCTCAGAGATTCTACTCCATCTATACAGTCGCCGGGGGCGCGCATTTGAGCATCAAGTTGCCCACGAGGCCGCCATGGAGAACTACCAGGCTATGCTCGCTCATGCTCAAGAACGGCAGGATCGAGAACTGTCCCTGGCGGCCATGATGGCTCTGGCCACCATATTAAGCACGATGACGCCGATACAGGATGTCGCCAGAGCTCGTGAACTGTCTGAAGAAGCGCTTGATTTAGCTCAATCCCTGGGTGACAGAGCTGCTGAAGCAAAGATCAATTGGAATTTGCTGAACACTGTCGCCTTCGCCGATGGCGATATGGAAGAAGGGTTAGCCTATGGGGAAACCTCGCTGAAGATTGCGCGGGAGATGGATCTCAGGGAACAGATCGCTTATACCCTGAACAGCATGATTATGGTCTATTGGAAGAACAATCAAATCGCCAAAGGAGAAGCTCTCTTAGACGAAGTTCGCGATATCTGGCGTGAATTAGGCAATCAACCCATGCTAGCTGATTCGTACTCTATGACCGGTTACAGCCTACTTATGATCGGCGATTACGTAGCAGCCTTGGAGGCTTTCCAGGAACTGGAACGGATTAGCAAGGCGATCAACAATAGCTGGAACCTGAGTGGTAGCAAAGTAATGCTCGGAATGTGTTACCTGCAAGTTGGCGATATCGATAGAGGTATCTCCTATATGTACGATGCGATCGAGACTGGCAAACGGGTAGGGCTCTACACGAACGTGTTGTTGGCCAAGGTGATTCTCGCCGGTGCCTACGCCCTCCTTGGCCTAGATGACCGGGCAAAGCCATTGGCCATGGAATCCTTTCAGCGCAGGGAGGAATTTTCCGGTTTCGACCGTCCGTTAATTTTCGGGCTTGTGTGCGCTGCTTGCACACGTAGCGGGGCATTATCACAGGCAGAATTAATCCTGGAGGAGCTATCAGAATATGACCGAAGCGGCGGCAGTGTTTGGTCTTCGTCTTACGTCGTTGGTGCTGAATCTGAACTTGCATTGGCCGAAGATCGGCCAGAAGAAGCGATCGAAAACATT
>JAUVOB010000230.1 GCA_030599405.1 Chloroflexota bacterium
CTTCATAGCCACCTTGAATTTGGATCCTAGTTCGTTCAGCAATTTCAGGGGGGATGAATCGTGTGAATTGATCGTCGAGAAGCTCCATGGACCCCATGATTGCTCGGTAAGTAACATCCGACGAGGAAGGCAGGGCTCCGTCGAATTCTCTGTTAATGATCTCCCATACGTCTAGCATCAGTTGGGTATCTACTTCCTCAAGGTCAACGGGAATACGAATCTCGGGCCCGGTAACCTGGCTTTCACCTCCTGATTGTTGCGTTTCATCAGCTGCAACATCCGAAGAATTGGCGTCATCAGTTGGGTTCTGCTCTTCTGATTCTATACTCTGGCCCTGGTGCGTATTATTTGCAGGATCGATTTCGGTTTCCTGCCTTTCATCGCCATCCTGTGTGGCGACCGAGATGCTATCGACTACTGCCGTTAGTGTCCTATCCTCTTCAATCATCGAATTGCGGCCGATGGCATATGCGCCGACGGCGACGAGAGCGACCAGGAAAACCACTAGAACGGTGGCAATCAGGATCGTCATGATGCGCTTGGATTTATCTGTCATACTTCGTTCCTATTTAAGAAAAAACTAACCCTGCTGTAGAAAGGTGATTGCCCTTTCCAGTATTTCATCGACCCCGCTGTCTATCGCTTCCTGGGTTAATTCGACCACGATGTCTGGTTGAAGACCCTGCTGGTCAAGCTGTTTTCGGTTTGGGGTTAACCACCGGGCTGAAGTTACGTGGACTGAAGAACCATCGCTCAGATCGAAGACAAGTTGGACGGAGCCTTTTCCAAACGTAGGTGATCCTATTAGTGTAGCTCGCTCACGATCTTGCAGAGCTCCGGCCACGATCTCGGCCGCACTCGCGGTACCTTCATCAACCAACACGACGACTGGCAAGCCTTCGGCAATCTCACCCTTTTCGGCGACAAATTCCTGCTCGTCGCCATCTTTACTGGTCTGGAATACGACCGTACCACCGTCGAGGAAGTGTTCGCTAATATCGACTGCGGCATCTCTAAGTCCACCACCATTTTGGCGAAGATCCAGGATTAGGTGCGCCGCTCCATCTTGTCGCAGACTCAGAATCGCTTCCTCTATTTCCTCACCACTCTCACCCGTAAATTTACTCAATCTAATATAACCAATGCCCTCATCTTGGGGTAGGATCCGAAACGAAACAGAGGGCAACAAAATAGTTGCCCGAGTGACAGTGATATCTGAATGTTCGTCGCTACCTTCATGCATCACCGTCAAGACGACCTGGGTACCTTCCTCACCCCTAACAAGCTCAGCGACCTCCTGAACCGTTGTTTCAGGCGTAAGCTCGTGACCATCGACAGCGATTAGAATATCTCCTGAAAGCACTCCGGCTTCTTCGGCGGGGTTGCCGGGAATAGGCTCGAGAATAAAGACGCCATCTTCATCCCTGCTAAGCTCGACGCCGACACCGCCGAAGTTACCTCTCAACCGCTCGCGCTCTTGTTCTCTAGCGACGGGCTCGACAAATAAAGTGTACGGATCGTCAAGAACTCTTATCGAACCATGAGTGGCTCCATACGTGATGTCTTGATTCGTTGGGACTTCTCCGATGTAATTGTTACCAATTCGATCCCATGCTTCCCAAAACACGGAGAATTCGTCGCCCATATCGTTAAAAGGGCCGCGGCCAAACCTGGTTTCGATCAATTCATTGACCAGGAAACCTGTTGCGAAGGACAGGATTACCAAGAGAAATACCATCAGGATGGTCAACAAATCACGTTTATTACTCGACATTAGACCTTCCGCAAAACAGCCAGGTACAGCCAGTTAAGAAGACTTTAGGCCACACCCGGCGGAACATTAATTCGTATCTATTTGTCCCATAAAGGGGCAATCAGTATACTTCACCTGATTTGCCTATCCAAGTTCAGGAGCCTTCTGACAGGCCATCTTTAACGTAGTACCCAGAGTATCCATGAGACAGCAATATTGGATACAGGAAGCATAGACTCATCCGCACTCTAATCATGCTAAACTACTGGAATAGCCACTGGAGAATGATCCTAATCCTCGTGATCAGTAGTATCCTCTTCGCGGGTTTGCCTGTTCGTGAGAGCGAAGCGCAGGACGAGGACAGCTTTGCGGAAGCAAGAGCCATGCTCGAACAGATGACTGTCGAGGAGCGAGTTGGCCAATTGCTTATGGTCTCATTCCAGGGAGACAACGCGGGTGCAGAGAGTGACATTGCCGATCTCATCATCAACTACAAGGTGGGTGGTGCTATCCTACTTGCCGAGAATGACAACATCACAGCGCTCGATGACACGGCTGGGCAGGTTGTCGCCCTTATAAACGCTCTACAATCACTCGCTCTCCTAGGTCCACCAGAGCCATCTCTTGAGGAAATCGAGGGAAATCTTCAATTAGCCACCAGGGTGGCGCTGCCGACTGTTGCACCACTGGGCATATCGATCCCGTTATTCATTGGTACCTATCACGAGGGGGATGGTCCGCCATTTACCCAAATAAGGAATGGCACATCCCAATTGCCAAACCAAATAGCAATCGGCGCAACTTGGATGCCCGAACAGAGTAAGGCGATGGGTTTGATCGCCGGGAGCGAACTGTCCTCCCTTGGAATTAATTTGCTTTTCGGACCCTCTCTAGACGTACTTGAAAATCCCAAGCCGGACAATGGAGCTGGTTTAGGAGGTCGAACCTTTGGTGGCGATCCATATTGGGTTGGCGTCATGGGCCAATCTTATATCGAAGGTGTTCACGAAGGCAGTGACGGCCGTTTAGCCGTAATAGCCAAGCATTTTCCGGGATATGGCAATAGTGACCGTCCGCTTAATGAAGAGATAGGGACCGTAAGCAAGACTCTTGACCAATTAATAGACGCTGAACTGAAACCGTTTTTTGCTGTGACCGGCGCCGCTACAGAGCCTGGATATGTCGCCGATGGCTTGATGTCAACCTATGTCAGATATCAAGGATTTCAGGGCAACGTGGGTGCCGCCACCGCCCCGGTTAGCTTCGATCCTCAAGCCATGGACACCCTGATGAAGTTGCCGGAAATTGACGATTGGCGCAGAGAAGGAGGGATCATCGTCTCCGACTCTTTAGGCGCACCTGCTATTCAGAGATTCTATGACGATACAGGTCAGGAGTTTCCCCACAGATTGGTGGCAAAAGATGCCCTTCTGGCCGGAAATGACATGATGCTCTTGACCGATTTTGCCCTGGGTGGCGGATCGTATGATGAGCAATTGAGCAATATAAAAGATACCGTCGTATGGTTCCGAGAGAAATACGTTACCGACCAGACATTTCAGCAGCGAATCGATGACGCGGTTCTTCGAATTCTGCAGTCGAAGCTCGACATGTATGGTGGTGATTTCGATACAAGAAATGTATTTGTCTCCGGGCCAGATCTAGAAGAGGCGAGCGACCAATACCGAGCAGAGATGTTCGATCTCGCTCAGAATGCTATTACTCTGATTTCTCCAAGCCCGGCAGATCTTGTTGAGCAACTTCCCCCAGGTTTAGATGATCAGATTGTCATCTTCACGGATCTACGTACAGAACAGCAGTGTAGTGAATGCCCTACACAACCTTGGCTGGCTGTTGACGCTCTGGAACAGCGTATGATTGCTCTTTACGGTCCTGAGGCTAGCGGGCAGGTGCAGCAGTCTCAATTCGATAGTTTTTCCTTCGCTGACCTTCGAGATTATCTGATAGGTGGCCCCCAGCTGCTACCACAACCCGAACCCGTGTTTACCGCGACAATAACACCTGGCGAAAGCCCTGTCCTTCCTGATGGAGAGACGCCAACCCCGACTCCAACGCCAACCCCATCTCCCGCGTTGCTCGTACAGACGGCTCTAGCGGACGCAGATTGGATAATATTTGCGACGCTCGATCCAGATCCTTCATATGAATCTTCTGATGCTCTAGGTCGATTCTTGGACCAGC
>JAUVOB010000137.1 GCA_030599405.1 Chloroflexota bacterium
AGCGACTATACCAATATCCTCCAGCTCACAGAAGAAATCGGGGAACGATATAAGGACCAGGGGCTTAGGGTATCACTACCGTCCCTTAGAATCGAGACGGTCTCGACAAATCTCATGGATAACTTGGGCGACAATAAGCGGAGTGGTTTTACATTGGCTCCGGAAGCGGCGACTGAAAAGATGCGAAATATCATCAACAAGCATGTGTCAGACGATGATTTACTTGGTACGGTCCGCGAGATCTATCGCCGTAAATGGCGGACGATTAAACTCTATTTCATGATCGGCCACCCCCAAGAAACGCTTGAAGACGTCCAGGCGATCATCGACCTGTCTAAGGAAGTATTGCGGGAGGGAAGAAGATTCCATGGAAAGCGGGCCGGAGTGAACGTTGGCGTCAGCACATTCATCCCTAAACCACATACACCTTTCCAGTGGGAGGCGATGGATACATTCGAGAATATCAAGGCCAAACTGGATCTACTAAAGAGGGAGTTAAGAGGGCAGGGATTGCGCCTCCGGTGGAACGATCCCGAGGACTCCATCTACGAGGGGTTTCTGTCGAGAGGTGATCGCAGGGTTGCCAGGGTGATTGAGAAAGCGTGGAAAGCTGGGGCTAAGTTCGACGCCTGGTCTGAGCATTTCGACCTGAGTAAGTGGCAAGAAGCAGCTACGAGCGAAGGGATTAACATGGAATTCTATACCCACCGGCAGCGCCCACTTGACGAGATCTTTCCTTGGGAGCATATTGACATTGCCGTTACCCGTCGTTTCCTAACTAAGGATTACCTGATGAGCCAAAACGGCCAGACTCGAATTGATTGTCGTGACCAGTGTTTCGCCTGCGGTATTCTCCCCAAGTTAGTCGATCTACGTCGCGAAACGCCGGCCGAGGCCTGGGAGTGCCCTCCGGTTAGCAAGATCAGCGATCGTAAAGGTCAAAAATCCTCCCTAGCAGTCTAGACAGCCACTGTTCTGACAGCCGCTGTTCTGACAGCCGCTGTTCTGACAGCCATTGTCCAGCCAACCGGTGCAACTGATGAGATCCTGTAGTAAGCGTATTCACCTCGTTCTTCAGAATCCGGCTCCAAAATAGCTGACTGGCTGACGCTATTGAGGATACAAAACGCCCTATTTTGTGTAATTCGGGCACACCGGATCCTAACCATTGTCTGTTTCCAATCCCATGGCATTTGGCATATAATCTGCCGAAATGGCCAGCGCCCCAGAACGAAGCCCCAGTCCAAGTCGTCCTCGAAGCGTAACCCTTGTCGCTGTAGGGGTTCTATTAGTGGGATTGGTAAACGTCCTTCGAGTCATAGCTCTTTCTCGACAAAGCGATCTGCAATTGGAACTTGGAGTTACCCTAGATCCCCGTCTTCGTTTGATCCTCGCCATACTCTGGGCGATTGTCCTAATTTCGATGGCCATTGTTCTCTGGCTGAGAAAGCCGGTAACGAGAGTTGCGATCCCTGTTTTATTGACGCTTTATGCTGCATACAGACTGGCCATAGTCGGCATTTTCGCCGAGTCGGAATACGCACGCGGTAGCCAGATAACGACTGCCATCCTATATGGTGGCGCAATCCTTATTACCATATGGGCGCTGAATCGAAAGACGGCAAGGAAATACTTCGCGGATATCGAGGATGGGCAGGGAAACGATTCCAGCCTATCTATTTCGTCCAGCTAGATTGATAACAGCATTCCTCGATGTGATTGATTCGATTTATTAAGGAGAAGTATGGCGAATTCGAAAGTTGAAGAACTCAGACAATTGAGAGCCCTATCCCAGCAAGGGGGTGGCGAGGAGCGCATCAAGAAACAACAGGCAGCCGGAAAGATGACGGCCCATGACCGGATTGAGCTGTTGTTGGATAAAGGTTCGTTCAGAGAGATAGACGCCTTCGTTATGCATCGCGAGACGAACTATGGCATGTGGGATCGAAGAATTCCGGGTGATAGCGTGGTGACAGGTTGGGGGACAATCAACGGCCGGTTGGTCTATGTATTTAGCCAGGATTTTACTGTATTTGGCGGAAGCCTCAGCCAGGTCCATGCCGAGAAAGTGGTCAAAATTATGGATATGGCCACTCGGAACGGCGCCCCAATTATCGGCATCAATGATTCTGGTGGTGCCCGCATCCAGGAAGGGGTCGTCAGCCTTGGAGGTTATGCGGACATTTTCTTGCGAAATACCCTGGCCTCTGGCGTTGTTCCCCAAATCAGCGCCATTATGGGTCCTTGTGCCGGAGGGGCCGTATACTCGCCAGCCCTCACAGATTTCATTTTCATGGTCAAGAAAACTAGCCATATGTTCATTACCGGGCCTGATGTCGTTAAGGCGGTAACCGGTGAGGATTTTACGTTTGAGCAGTTGGGTGGGGCGATGGCCCACAACCAGTATAGTGGCGTCGCACACATGGCAGCCGACTCTGAAGCGGATTGCTTGTATCTTATTCGCAAGCTTTTCAGCTACTTGCCATCGAATAACATGGAGGATCCGCCGTTTCGACCCACAAAAGATGATGCCTTGAGAACAGAGGCTGCTCTCGATTCTATTGTTCCCGAGAGCCCAAATAAACCCTACGACATACGGGATGTCATCCACCTTGTCGTGGACAATGGTGAGTTTTACGAAATTCAGGAGCATTTTGCCCAGAACATCGTGATTGGATTTACCCGGCTCGGCGGTTATTCAGTAGGCATAGTTGCCAACCAGCCGATGGTTCTGGCAGGCGTCCTTGACATTGACTCGAGTGAAAAAGCCGCCCGCTTTGTTCGTTTCTGCGATTGTTTCAATATACCGTTGGTCGTATTTGAAGATGTCCCTGGATTTCTTCCAGGGATAGATCAAGAGCATGGTGGTATCATTCGTCACGGTGCCAAGCTCCTCTACGCGTTCTGCGAGGCGACCGTACCCAAAATAACTGTTGTGACTCGCAAAGCATACGGTGGTGCTTACTGCGTCATGAATAGCAAGCATATTCGAGCTGACTTGAATCTTTCCTGGCCTATGGCCGAGATCGCGGTGATGGGTGCAGAAGGGGCGGTCAACATTATCTTTAGGCGCGAACTTGATCAGGCCGAGGATCCGGATAAACGACGGGCAGAATTAGTGGCCGAATACAGCGAGCGATTCGCTAATCCGTTTGCGGCCGCCCGTCGAGGATATATTGACGACGTGATCGAACCCAACGAGACACGGCCTCGTTTGATCAACGCGCTCAACATGCTGCAAAATAAGCGCGATAACAACCCTCCAAAGAAACACGGAAATATCCCTCTATGAGTAGAGAAGATCTACACAGCAAGAAATTCGATAAACTCCTGGTGGCCAACCGGGGCGAGATTGCAATGCGCGTCATCCGCGCCTGCCATGAACTAGGCATCAAGACTGTTGCCGTCTATTCTGATGTTGATAGAAAATCGCCCCATGTTCGCTACGCTGACGAAGCCTACAATATTGGCCCGGCGCCGGCCCGCGAAAGCTATTTGAATATTGACAAAATAATCGAGGTTGCTGAACGTTCAGGCGCGGAAGCAATCCACCCTGGATACGGCTTTCTGGCTGAACGGGCAACATTCGCCCAGGCATGTTATGACGCCGGCTTAGTCTTCGTCGGTCCTTCACCTTATGCGATTAGAGTAATGGGGGACAAACTCGAAGCAAGGCGCACTGTTAGAGAGGCTGGGGTTCCGATCATACCTGGAACTGAACTCGGCCTGGACGATGGTGAGCTGCTGGAAGCGGCTCCAAAGATCGGCTTTCCTTTATTAGTCAAAGCCTCTGCCGGTGGTGGGGGCAGAGGGATGCGACCCGTTCATGACCCGGCCGGCCTTCCGGATGCTTTGGACTCGGCTCGCCGGGAGGCCCTTGCGGCATTCGGGGATGGTACGATCTACCTTGAGAGGATGATCTCGGAAGCTCGGCACATCGAAGTACAAGTGTTGGGAGACTTCCGTGGGAATTATATCCACCTGGGTGAGCGTGAATGTTCCCTCCAGCGAAGACACCAAAAACTGATTGAAGAAGCGCCGTCGTTCGTGGTCGATGACGAAATGCGCGGTCAAATGGGCGCGGTCGCGATCGAGGCAGCAAGATCGGTTGGCTATGTCAGCGCCGGTACCGTCGAATTTCTCGTTGATAAAGGAAAACGATTCTATTTCCTGGAGATGAATACCCGAGTTCAGGTCGAACATCCCGTCACCGAGCTCGTAACCGGAGTCGATATTGTTCAGGAGCAATTGAGAGTGGCCCGCGGTCGCATGCTCCGTTATAGCCAGGATGATGTGAAATTGCATGGCTGGGCGATTGAGTGCCGGATTAACGCTGAAGATCCGTACAATGAGTTTCTGCCGTCAATCGGAACTATCACTACTGTCATTCTTCCAACCGGCCCAGGTGTACGGGTAGATACGGGAGTATTTCCGGGCTACGAAGTGACACCTTATTACGATTCATTGATCAGTAAGCTAATCTGCTACGGCGAAACCAGAGGTGAGGCTGTCCTGCGCATGAGACGGGCTCTCGAGGAATATCGCATTATGGGCGTCAAGACCAACATTCCTTTCCACCAGCATATGATGGACAGTCACAGGTTCCTGTCAGGTAGCTTCGACACTAATTTCGTCGAAGAACGATTCAGCATGAGTGACAGGGAAGCACCGGATGCATTACAGGCAGCGATATTGGCGACCCTTGTAGCTCATCGCCAAGGGCAGCAAGCTAGCCAGATAGTTGCCCCAGGAGAGCGTGACACTTCGAACTGGAAGTGGCTCAGTCGATGGGAGAGATTGAGTCGATGAAATACATCAGTACGGTCAAGGGCGAGAAATACGTAATCGACATCGATCAGGAAGGTCGGATCACCGTCGACGAACAGACCTATGAGATTGATGTCCAGTTTCTGTCAGATAGTGGTGTACTGTCGCTACTCCTAGACAAACACTCTATTGAAGCGATCGTTGAGGAGCGTGATGACACTTGGGAAGTTCTCATTCATGGCGAATTGTACACCGTGCTTGTCCAGGATGAACGGGCTTTCAGGCTAGAAAAAGAGCAGGGAACTAGTTTCGATGTTAGTGGTGATGCCATCGTTAAATCGCCTATGCCCGGATTAATCATCGATATATTGGTCGAGGCTGGACAGAGTGTCGAACAGGGAGAAAAGGTGGTGATTCTCGAATCAATGAAGATGGAGAACGAACTGCGATCATCACGAGACGGTGTCGTTGCCCACGTCTACGTTAGTCCAGGAGCAAGTGTCGAGAAAGGCCAGGCATTAGTGGCCATTAGCAGCCCACCTTCCGATCAATCATGAACGAGGATACATCAGGCGAAAGCCTGGAGATTGAGGTCAAATTTCTGGTATCTGATTTGGGGGAGCTAAGGGATCGACTTCTTACA
>JAUVOB010000026.1 GCA_030599405.1 Chloroflexota bacterium
CAGTTATCGTTGGCGACTTGAACGGGCTTACTGGTTTCACCCTGGGCCTTATTGCAAACATCTTCAACCTGGTTCGCATCTAGGGCGAGGATCGCCGCCATGGCGCCAGGATCTCTTTTTCCAGCTGCTTTCATTAATTCGGCACGACGTCGCACCAACAATAGGCCATCGGAGAAGTCCATGCTACCAGCGATAACGAGTGCTGAAAACTCACCCAGGCTATGTCCGGCGACGAAAGCCGGTGAAGACCATCCCTTCATCTCTGCCGCTCGCCAGGCGGCGATACTAGTCACAAACAAAGCCGGCTGCTGGTTTAGGGTGTCGGTCAATTCATCTTCCGGACCAGTAAAACATAGGGATGACAATGAAAACCCAAGCTTCTGGTCCGCTAGATCAAAAACAGCACGTGAAGCGGGTTCAGCATGATACAACTCATGCCCCATGCCCACGTGCTGCGATCCCTGTCCGGGAAATAAAAGCGCAACGCTCACTTGTTAAGGCTCCACAACGGTTACCCGAAAAACCTATCCAGAGTGATCTTACTCCTCAAATTCCGGGAGAATTTGTCGACCATTATACGTCCTGCAACTCGGACACATGTAATGCGCTCTTTTCAACTCACCACAGTTCGAACATGGCACGAGATGTGGCGCGGTGAGACTATCATGTGTTCGTCGCTTAGCTCGACGAGTATGGGAGATCCTTCTTTTTGGTACAGCACCCATTATTATTTATCCTTACTTCAGCAAAAAAAAGCGGCCTGAATGCCGCGAACCACAATTATATTCAGGCCTTCTCCTGTGTCAAGCAGATCAAGGAATCAAATTGGATTTCGATCTTATCTGTATCGTTCCCTAAACAGATCCTCACACAATTTCTGACTGATGAGGGCCCAAAATCAATCGGAGGTCGGTTCCGGCTCCTCTGATTCTGGTTCCTGTTCACCCTCCAATTTTCGCATCCCGTTTCGAATCACCGACAACGAACGCAAGAGGTCCTCTTCCAACTTTCCCAAGACATCCAGCGCATAAACATCTGATTCCTGCCGCAACATTTCGGCATCTCTACGTGCCCGTTCCAGGATGGTGTCAGCTCTTTGCTGGGCAGATACCATGACCGTATCACGCCGCACCAGATCAGTCGCTTCATGTTTCGCCAGTTCGCGGATCCGCTCTGCCTCTTCTTGCGCTTGAGCCAGGATGCGATCCTTCTCGGCTTCGATACGGTTTGCGCGCTTTACCTCTTCGGGTATAGACACTCGCATCTGATCGATGATGTTAAATAGACGATCTTCATCGACAACCAGGTTCGCGGAAAGAGGAATACGCCTACTTTCAGCAAGTACCTGTTCAAGTCTATCTATGAGATGTTGAATGTCCATCTTTCCGCCCCAATACTATATATGAGCCAATCCTCCTCAGCCTATTATAGCGATTACGGTCCTAGTCATGCAACGACCTAGTCATTCTATGACTGAATAATGCAATGACTCAGTCACGCAATGATTGAGACTCGATGAAATAGCCAGGTTCGTGTCCATCGAAGCGCGTCTCTAGGGCAACCGCTACATTCGGGGGCACCATGCTGCTGACGTCTCCCTTGAATGAGGCGATCTCACGAATTATGGTGCTGCTGAGAAAAGTATGCTCTTCACGGGTAATCAGGTTAACTACTTCTATCTCTGGTGCCAAACGTTGGTTCGCCAGCGCCATCCGGAACTCGAATTCGAAATCGGAGAATACACGTAGGCCGCGTATGATGACCTGGGCGCTTACTGATTTAGCAAAATCGACCGTCAGTCCACCGTAGGGCATGATCTGGAGATTGCCAAGACTGTCAAGAGACTCCACTATCATGTTGACGCGCTCGTCGACAGGAAAAAGCAGCGTCTTTGTTGGCCGGCCGTGATCAAAGACACCAACTACAACCTCATCAAATATGGCACATGCGCGATACATCAGATCAAGATGTCCGAAATGCACTGGATCGAACGTGCCAGGATATACGGCTCGTTTTGCCAATGTCTCTCTCCTTGAACACTAACGGCGAATAACAATCCTCGGTCGACTGATAAGTATAGCTATCAGCGATCAGACAACAGCTACTAGAATATCAACTCACATCGCCTGCTTTTTGCCAGAAGTCCAGCACCTTTGTCTGCAGCAGTAAGTGCTCGGGACTTTCCAGGTTCGGATCTGCTTCAAAAACTGCCTTCGCTTCTTCACGGGCAATCTCTAACATCTCTAGATCCATTAGCGAGGCCATCCGAAGTTCAGGGATGCCACTTTGCCGGCGGCCGAAAAATTCGCCTGGTCCGCGGATCGCCAGATCCTTTTCGGCCAAAATAAATCCATCGTTGGTCTTTTCCATGGCCGAGAGCCGCTCCTCTGCATCTCCTGAGATTTCGTCTGAGAGAAGGAGACAATAGGACTGGTGCTCGCCACGTCCGACTCGTCCACGAAACTGGTGTAGTTGAGCTAAACCAAACCGGTTCGCTCCCTCAATGAGCATTATCGTACTGTTTGGTACGTCGATCCCTACCTCAATTACCGAAGTCGCCACCAGAATATCGGTTTGGCCTTTATAGAAAGCCTGCATGCCTTCTTCTTTCTCACTGCTCTTGAGCCGGCCATGGAGTAAGCCGAGCTTAAGATTGGGAAAAATCTGCTCCTGAAGTCTCTCGTACTCCTCAACTGCGGCCTTGGCCTCGATCTTGTCGGATTCCTCGACCAGGGGACAAATGATAAATGCCTGGCGACCCTTCTTTATCTGACTTTCGACAAAAGCGTAAGCCCGTTGTCTTTCACCAGGGCGCAGCCAGCGCGTTTTGATCTCCTCTCGCCCTGGAGGCATTTCATCTAGTATGGAGAGATCAAGATCGCCATATAACGATAGGGCCAGCGTTCGTGGAATCGGTGTAGCGCTCATCACCAACAAATGGGGATTGGGCTGTTTGGAACCATCTGGAGATGCAATGCCTTTATCCCTTAACGCCTTGCGTTGATCAACACCAAAACGATGTTGCTCATCGATAATGGCGAGACCAAGGCCCTTGAACCGGACGCCTTCTTGAATCAGAGCATGCGTTCCGATAGCGAGATCAATACTGCCGTCGATAAGACCCGTATAGATCTCTCGCTTCTCATCCGCGGGTGTGCTTCCAGTCAATACGCTTACAGAGATTCCCAGCTCCCCTAGCATCTGACTCAAACTACGATAGTGCTGATCGGCGAGGATCTCTGTTGGCGCCATTAGTACAGCCTGAAATCCGGCCCGGACCACTAAGACGATCGCTGCAGCGGCAATGACTGTCTTTCCCGAGCCGACATCTCCCTGCAGTAGCCTGTTCATCGGTAGAGGCTCGGCGATATCAGCGGCGATCTCACGAATTACTCTTTTCTGGGCTGCGGTTAGCTGGAATGGCAATGTGCGTATGAAATCCTTTAGTGCCTCGATATCCGTAGGTACATCGACTCCCGGCGCACCCTGCCAGTCACGACGAAGGCCAAGCATTCCTAATTGCAGTAAGAATAACTCATCGAAGATGAGCCGTCTGCGAGCCTTATGCATCGATTCCTGAGATTCGGGGAAATGGGCTTGCCGGACGGCGAAGGACAGCTTATAGAGATTGCGACGGTCTCGGATCAGCTCAGGCAACGGTTCTGGAAGGCGGGGTGCCCAAATGTCGGATGCTTGTTTCATGATCTCGCGCATCCGGTGCGCCGCCAGTCCTTTTGTAAGTGGATAAACAGGGACAATCCGGCGTGTTCGAAGCGGTTCCATGGCAAGAGGCTCCCAGTCGGGATTTTGAAATACCAGCCGGCCGAGAAACTGATCCACCTTTCCGCTTAAGACAATCTGCGATCCAGCTAGGATTTTGTCGGCCAGCCAGGGTTGGTTAAACCAGGTAACATCGATGTTGCCCGTTCCATCACTGACGACGGATTGGACCAGCTGCTTACTGCGCGTTCTTCTGAGCCGTGTTTCCCAGACCGTTCCGATTATGGTCACTGTCTCGCCATATGAAAGCTGGCTGATCGGTTTAAGCAAGGTGTAATCATCGTACCTGCGGGGGAAGACGTACAAGAGCTCTGCAATTGTATTCACACCCATGTTGGCTAATTGCTCTGCGGTACGTTGTCCTACACCCCTAAGCGCAGAGACCGATTGGCGCAAACCCTCCGGATCGGGCTGATCAACCTCCATCTCGACGACCGGGGTAATTTTTTGTTGAGGCTCCTTATCATCAGCGGATGTAACCTCGAGCGGAGGTGCGGGCGGCGTTGGAGTCCTCGCAGGAGGATGCTCCGGTTGTGGTGCCGGTGCAATAACCGGATCTGGCGTCTTCAACCTCTCCTCTCGCCAGCTAAGCTTCTCTTTGAGGCCCTCTACCAGCTCGGCTCGCGCTTCGACGCCCGGCAATCTAGAGTAGTCCATTAACGACTCGGCGATTTGCTCTACGAGGGCTTTGTCTGCTTCATCAACCGCTTGTTCCCTGGCTTGACTAATCCAGAAGGCGGCAAACTGGCGGATGCCACCTACAACCGCTTTGTCTTGATAACCCTGCTTTATTTCAAGGTCGAGCACACGGTACAGGCTGTTTATTGCTTTATCCATAAGTTACTTGTCTGCAGATAGTTCTTGCTTATTACAATCTTTGGCTTGGACCTTATTTTCCATCTGCGTTCTTTTCATTTAGGAGGTACACAGGATGGCACCCGAATAAAACCGGTGCAAAACTATTATTCAGCCGTAGTGAAGGCAATGCCTACACCTCCGGGGCCGATGTGCACTCCCAGAGCTGGTGTTAGCTCGACAGCGGGGGCTGATTGACCTTCTGGAATTAAGAACTGGACGCGTTCTCTGAAGGAATCTAGCCTGTCCAGAGAATGGGTATGAAGCAAAGCTACGTCTTCAAACGGGGCTAATTCGGAAACTAACTCAACGAACCGATTGAGAGCCTTTTTGCTAGTCCGTACCTTATCTAACATCTCTATATCGCCTCTGTGTACTTTCAATAAGGGTTTGATCCGCAACAGTGTTCCAATCCCAAAGACGGCCCAGTTTACCCTTCCGCTGCGGCGAAGGTATTCTAAGGTATCAAGCAGACCAAAAACATAGGTCCGCTTCGACCGGCTATCCAACATGGCGACAATATCCTGCATCGAATGGCCATCATTAGCCGCCTTTGCCGCGGCGATTGCCATGAGGCCAAGCCCCATAGTCAATTGTTCTGAGTCAAACAAAGTGACTTCTACATTTCTGGCTTCCTCGGCACCGACACGGGCAGCATTCAGCATCCCGCTCAGCCGAGAAGCGACATGGATGGACAATATTTCCGTCGTTCCTTCACCGGCAAGATGGTTATATGCCTCAGTAAAAGCGCCGGGAGCTGGAGCAGCGGTTGAGGGATGATCTTCAAAGTGTGGTAGTCCTTCGTATAACGCCGCTCGAGATAATTCGACGCCATCAAGATAGCTTTTATTGCCAATGTTGACATAGGCTGGGATGACCGTTATGCCATATTCCGCTTGTAACCCGTCGGGTATGTCACATGTACTATCGGTGACCACTCGTATAGTCATAGCTATTCGGCGCCCAAAATGAATTGATATATAGACTGACCGCCGCGAAGAACTTCAACCTCGGCATCTGGATATAGAATTGATATCTCGTTAGCCATCTCTTCCGCATCGGTCTGAGAGACTTCGTCACCATAGTAGATTGTAATGAGCTCGCGATCTTCCATGTCCATCTCATCCAGGACACACTGAAGCACATCGCCGATCACAGGGCTGGACGCACAGAGGCGTCCGTTAGCTACACCAATTACTTCCCCTTCAGCGACTGTGACGCCGTGTAATTGGGCCGAGCGCGTGGCGAGCGCGATCTCACCGCTGCTCACCTGATCGCAGGCTTCTTCCATCGCCTCAGCAGTCGCATCAAGATCGCCATTTCGATCGAGACAAAGCAAGGCGCTGACGGCGTGTGGTACGCTTTTTGTCGGTACGACAGAAACTTCTTTTGAGCTTAAGTCACGCGCCGCTTCGGCGGCCAGAATGATATTCTTGTTGTTTGGAAGGATAATCACCCGGTCCGTCGGCAATCCCTGAACTACTTCATAGATCTCCTCGGTACTGGGATTGTTGCTCTGTCCGCCGCTCACGATGCCATCGGCTCCGAGACTTCGATAAATACTGGCCAGACCATCGCCAGAGGCTACCGCGACCACGCCAATCTGCCCTGGTTCCAAATCGAATTCTGAGGCGATACTTTCGACCGGCGTCAATGCTGGTCCATCTCCAGCACCGATTATAACGTCCATCTGCACCTGCATATTCTCGACTACAACATCGGCGATCTTGCCCACCTTGATGCCGTAGCTCAGCGGCAGACCAGGATCTTTTACATGAACGTGAACTTTTATGGTGCTTTCGTCTCCAACAACCACGGTAGAGTCACCCATGTCATCGATGGCAGAGCGAACCGAATGCAGGTCGAGATCGTTACCAAACAGGATGTACTGTACGTCATAGGGATATTCCAATCCCTCGGCTGGCGCCGCAAGGGCCTGAGGAGGTAATTGGGATTCCTCTAGTTCACCGGCGCTCAAGACCACCTCGCCGTGAACGTAACCCAACATTCCCTCCAGGATATGAACCAGTCCCTGCCCGCCAGCGTCAACAACACCGGCCTGCTTGAGAACCGGCAATAAATCTGGCGTCCGGTCTAGTGATTGTTGGCAGCGTTCAACGACTCGGGCCAGGATGAACTGCAGATCTTTGCTCTTTGTGACGGCATCGGCGGCTTCTTCTGCTCCCTCACGGATAACGGTGAGGATCGTTCCCTCGACCGGACGCATAACGCCCTTGTACGCCGTGTCGCTCGCTTCCTGCAATGCCTCCGCTAATTCTTCGGCCGTGAAGACTTCCTTATCCTTGAGGCCCTTTGCCAATCCGCGCCAGATCTGGCTAAGAATCACGCCTGAATTGCCGCGTGCTCCCATGAGAGCGCCTTGCGACAGCTCGTTGGCGACCTCACCAACATGCTCTTCATCGATGTCTTGCATACGTTTCAAGGCAGCCCGCATCGTTAGCACCATATTGGTGCCGGTGTCACCATCCGGGACCGGAAATACGTTAAGATCGTTGACGGCCTGGCGATTCCTTTCCAGGGTTTCCATACCTGCTTTGACCAACTTACTAAGCTGCCGGCCGTTGCAGGTTAGCCATTTCGGATCTTCAACCGGTGGCGGCATCGTGCTTTGAACGCTAATTTGAGTCACGCAAACTTTCCTACTCGGTTAGGCCTGGCTATCGCTTAGCCGTAGTCCGTGTACGTAGACGTTCACCGCCCTAACCGGAATTCCAATTGCCTTTTCAACGTGAAATTTGACGGTATTCTGAATACTCTCAGCAACCACTCGAATACGCGTTCCATATTCCACGATGACGTATACATCGATAACTATCTCTTCATCTTCGATCATGACGTCGATTCCCCGGCGACTGTCACGGGATAGCAGGCTTGATATCCCGGTCACTAGGCTCTTGTTAGCCATACCTACGACGCCGTAACATTGATTAACGGCCCGGTTGGCGATCGTCGCCACGGCCGCTTTCGATATGTCGATCTCTCCGAAAGATTCTTCTCTAACGGGCATGTCAGACTCCTAACCCTTGCCTAATCTGGGCTACTTTCTTATAATAGCCTAACTTGATCGTTTGAAATTTGAGCGACCTTCCTGCGGTCGCTTTTACTTTGTTTATTTGAGGTGTGATTATGGCTAAATGCGACGTATGTGGCAAGGGACCCCAGTTTGGGCATAACGTTAGCTTCTCTTTGAAGCGTACTAAACGACAGTTTAAGCCAAATATTCAGAAAGCCACTTTCTACGAGAACGGCCGGAAAGTGCGAAAACACATCTGTACCCGATGCCTTAAGACATACGCTAAGAGCGCCTAAAACTCAAGCGGAAACCGATTTTCATAGTCTAGCTTAATAGGAAGCCAGCCTCTTGTGGCTGGCTTTTTTGCTGCCAAAAACACTTATGATTATCCCATCTCTCCGCCCGAAATGGTCGAATCGTTCAACCGATGACCCTCGGTTCAACCGACTACGCTCTTGAGAACTCCTGTAGCGCCGGCGGCCAAGAGTGCTTCCCGAACTTTACTCGCCTTTCCCTTATCAACCAAGGTTATCATGTTCCCTCCTCGTCCAGCGCCGCTCAGTTTGGCGCCAAGAGCTCCCGCGTTTTCGGCAGCGGTTATTAGCGTTTCGATTTCAGAAGATGAGACAGTAAGATGGCGTAGATAGAGTTGGTTCGCCGTCATGAGTTGACCTAATCGCTTTGTCTCGCCCTTTTCAATGGCCTGTCGAGCCGAACGGGTTACGGACCCGCATCCGTCAAAAAGCCGATCGAACTCCTCGGTATTTTCTTGCCACTGTCGCCTTACGTCACCGACAACGACCTTTGTCTTGCTCACAACGCCTGTATTGGCCACTAAAATGTGTAAAGGGATTGCCACTTCGAGGGTTTCGATTCGGTTATCTGGCTGGTGGCGAACAAAATAGATGGGTTTTTCGGTTGCGACGACACTATTATCGATTCCGCTAGGCGTGCCGTGCAAAATTCGCTCTACCTGATAGGTCAACGATGAAACCAATTCATTAGACGCCGGTCCATCCGAGCTCAGGTGATTATAGATGGCCCGGATCACGGCTGCCGCCATCGCCGCACCGCTACCAAGACCACTGGCGATCGGGATTCCGCTGCGAACGGTGATGGTCAGCGCCGGTTCGTCAGGAAGAGCAAGGGCACCTAAGGCTAAACGCACTGCCCTGGCGAATGGATCCGCGCTCCTGGCATCCTTCAGCCAGTAGTGGCGGCCTAGATCTGGCGCGACCAAGAAGATGCCCGGTTCGTCCTTGCTCTCGACAGTCGCCTCGGCCCGCACATGCGTTAAAGGAACTGCAATAGCCGGCCGGCCGTAAACAACGGCGTGCTCGCCGAAGAGGATGATCTTGCCCGGGGC
>JAUVOB010000419.1 GCA_030599405.1 Chloroflexota bacterium
GATCGAGGTAGCGACGCAGAGGGCTTGTTGCTTGCGTGTATACGTCCAAACCTAGACCGCCGTGGGGGCTGGGATGGCTAGTTTTCCGGCTTGGCCTGAGCAAATTTCTAAAGGCAAACATCTTGGAGAGAGTCTTACTCACCAGTTCTACTGATTCGGGTCTTTCCTGAGATGTGAAAGGTAGCGGAATCTCATGATCTATGGCATATCGAGCGACGGCCTCCCCGATCATGAGCATGGCCTCTTGGACTAGTTCGCGACTTTGAAGAGGCGGCAAAGGGCGGATATCAACTTTACCGTCTACCACACGAATTCTTGCTTCGGGCAGGGATAATTCAATTGCCCCATTCTCGATGCGCCGCTCCCGGGAAAATATGGCATATTCATACAGTTTTCTGAACACTGGCTCGCTCAGACGCGATTCAGCTTCATCATAAGTCAATCTTGTCACCCGTACCCAGCTGGGTACGATTTCCAGCTCCAGGATCTCTCCTGTGTCCGAGAGGTCCAATCCAAAGGAAAGCGCTGGAGAAATATCGGACAATCCCAGCGCAAGTGACTGAGTTGCCTGTAGGGGCAGCATCGTGACGGTTCCTTCAGGTAGATACAAGTTCGCGCCGCGTGCACGCGCCTCCAGGTCGGCCGGGCTGTTTGGATGAACCATGGCGGCTACATCGGCTATATGCACCCAAAGACGTCCATCTTCTATGCTTAGAGCATCATCAGGGTCGCTGCTTCCCTCGTCGTCAATAGCCAGACTGACCAGGTGAGTGAGATCGCGCCGATCACCATCGGCTGGTAGAGACATCGACGTCTGGGGTGAGACCGTCGAGAGTCGCGATCTGATCGGATAGGGATTGACCTGGGGATCCCAATAACCGATCGCGAGCAAAAAGGCGTGAGCTCGCTCAGGACTTTCCGTTAATTTCAGAGTTTTGAGTACCCGGCTTCCATCCCGTTCTCCCAGGGCGAGCTTGGCCACTTCCTCAAGATAGACGGCGTCCGCTTCAAGGTGCTTTCCCCGATCAACTCGAGTTATAAAGGCCTGCCACGCTTGTTCTACGGCAATCTTTTGATCCCGGATCTCTTTTTCTCTGTCGACTTCTTCCTTTGTGCGGACTGATATATTTTGTGGCTCTCCCTTAAAGTACAAGCCATCTTTCACCAATTGCCACGAAGCCCAGGCGGTGGATGGTGTGTACTCGCCAAATATGAGCTCGGCCAATTCGGATATATCTGTTGTTTCTCCCGATAACAGTTCCCAAGCAGTCAACAACTCACCTTCTCGCGGTTGCAGATCGGCCAGGTCACCTAATGGACCCGGGTGGAGTGGAACGACATCCTTAAATCGGACGCTAAGCGTCTTTCCTCCTTCAATCTCAATTGCTACCTTCTTCGGATCAATACGAAGTACACGGGCGGGATGGTTCTTGTAAAGGACGAGGCTTTTTCGGTAAAGGAGTGGGGTGGCCATTGTTGGTCAATCTAAGAAACGTTGATGTATTATCCTCCTTTCACACGGTATGCGGTAATTACCTTCCTCTAGAAGCGGTTGTACACAAGGATACAACATGCTAAGCTGCTCATGATGCATAGAGCAACTTTCCGCTTTTATGCGGAATTAAACGACCTTCTTCCTCTAGATCGCCGCCAGGCTACTTTTACCTTGCAGTTCAACGGGAGAGTTACAGTCAAGCACCTGGTGGAATCGCTGGGTGTTCCTCACAGTGAGATCGACCTCATTATTGTGAATGGTAACTCTGTCGATTTTGCCTATCTGGTTCAGAATGGAGATAGGATCAGTGTTTATCCCGTATTCGAATCAATCGATATCGGCACGATCGGCCGCCTTCGCCCACAACCGCTTCGCCAGACACGCTTCATTCTTGATGCGCACCTCGGGCAGCTTGCCACATACCTTCGACTCCTTGGCTTCGATTGTCTTTATCGAAACAACTACGAAGACGCCGAACTGGCGGAGATATCTAGCGAGCAGCAGCGGATTTTGCTTACACGGGATCGCGGCCTGTTGAAACGCAACCTCGTTACGCACGGATACTGTATTAGAGAGAACGATCCCCGCCTTCAACTGCTAGAGGTAATCCGTCGCTTCGATCTCCGCGATGCCATCCACCCATTTCAACGCTGTCTCAGGTGCAATGGACGGCTGGAAAGTGTGGACAAAGAAGACATCGTAGACCGGCTTAAACACAATACCAGTCTGTACTTTGACGAATTCCGTGTATGCGCAAGTTGTGACCAGGTCTACTGGAAAGGGTCACACTACGAACGCATGCGGCGTTTCCTTGACGATGTCTTGAA
>JAUVOB010000189.1 GCA_030599405.1 Chloroflexota bacterium
CCGTCAAAGCCTTTAGTTATTAAGAATTAAGCGATTATGCCAAAAGCGTGATTCAGTGTCAACTACCAAGCCTCGTTACCCGCTTCCGAAGGCTGCCCAGATTCCTTCTCAAGTATCATCTCTCTCTTACGAGGGAGTAGCATTAGGTATACGGAAGGAATCTGATCGACAAGAGGTTGAAAAGCGCAACTATCTGTGGTAACCTATTTTACTGCTGCATGCTGCATATTGGATCAATTTGGGTGACGCAATTGGACTGTATTGCGAAAAGATTCATTGGGACTTGTAAGGGGAATTTGTGATCGGCGCAGGCAAGAAAGTCGTTTGTATTGAAGATGAGAGCGAAATGATCGATCTCATCAGCCTAATACTGAAGAGACAGAGCGTTCAAGTAATCGGTGCCCTGGGAGGGAGACAAGGACTGGAGAAAATCGAGTCAGAGAAACCTGATCTGGTACTCCTTGATCTTAAAATGCCGGTTATAAATGGTTGGGAAGTTTATAGGCAGATGAAGGCGTCTCGTGAGATGAAGAACATTCCGGTCGTCGTCTTAACGGCAATGACTCGTAGCCTTGATGAGTCTTTGGATCTGCAGGATGGCCGAGTTGACGACTATATTACAAAACCTTTTAGACCCAGAAGGCTTATCGAAAGTGTGAACAGAGTCCTCAACACGGAGCCGATTGAGAGCTAACGTTCCTGGTTTTAGTCACTTGCGGATATTGCAGCAACAATCCAGTGTATTGCTTTTTACTCCACATACACCTGACGACTGTCAAAGCCACTAAATCTTTAGTTCCTCGGCCCTAGCTGAACGGTTATCCATTCTGAAACTGCGTTCGTTTGAGTGACCACATATCCAATTACCTGGGATAATTTCTCTCGATCAACCGGAAAGGTTCAATAGCATGGGAAAGGACGAGCAGGGTTTGAAGGGTGGAGCACCCAGATACCATACGATCCCACGCGTATTGGTTTTTTTGAGAAATGGTTCTGATGTTCTCCTGATCAAAGGAGCGCCCCATAAACGTATCTGGGCTAACCAATACAATGGCGTTGGCGGTCATATCGAAAGAGACGAAAATGTCATATCTGCCGCGAGACGAGAAGTTCTCGAGGAGACTGGACTCGAACCCTCTGCTCTCGAACTTCAGGCGGTGGTGAATATCGATGCGGGTGATCCATCGTTGGGTATTCTGATGTTTGTCTTCACCGGTTGGTCTTCACAACGCCGTACGAGGCACTCTGACGAGGGTGAGCTCTACTGGGTGCCGACTGATGAACTAAATCGTCATGACTTGGTTGAAGATCTAGAATGGCTACTTCCCCAGGTGATGGGTACGAAGCAAAGAAGTGCACCTCTGTACCTCTACTACTGCTACGACGATGAGGACAAGCTAGTAATTCACGATAGCAATTGAGCACACAACCCAGCAAGAGAGGGCATTCATTACCGACACCCTGCTGCTTGAGTCTATTGCCCTCTACCGAGTTTATAATAAAATAGAGTCCCGTACTGTTAGGAGTTATTTTGAAGCAGTCAGTCTTGGTAGTAGACGACGAACCTCAAGCGCGATCAATGATGCGCTTGATTCTGGTTCGTGCCGGTTTTGATGTTCTTGAGGCTAAGGATGGTTATGAGGCGCTCGATGAGGTTAAGCGCCAGATACCAGACCTTATGATCCTCGATATCATGATGCCCGGGATTGACGGTTTCACCGTATGCGAACGATTGCGTGCGGAGGAGAGGACAACCAACTTACCGATTATCGTCCTAAGCGCCAAGACCGATGCAGAAAGCGTAAAAAGAGGTATGGAAGTTGGAGCGACAATGTATCTGACTAAGCCCGTATCACCAGATGATTTGACTCGCCATGTCCAAGACGTAATAAACACGTAGGACCAGACCCTTCATAGAATTATCCGGAGACAATCAGATATGCTATTGAAAAGAATCGCTTTATTGATTATTTCGCTCATTATCGGATACGCGGTCACTTATCTGATCGTCGTTCTATTGGGAACGTCCGTTGAAGAGTTTTGGATGGGTCCTGAGGAACCGGTATCCATTCCATATTTCTTACTGGTAGGTTTCTTTATCGCTCTAGCCGCTTCAATCTGGCTAGACAAACTAATGGGGACGGAAATACTTCCGAGATAACGACTATGACGGCAAACATCATTGACGGAACACGCATTGCTGGGGAGATTCGCCAGGAGGTAGGAGAAGCCGTGGCAGCCATGAAGGCAGAGCACGGTTACACACCCGGTCTGGCGACCGTGTTAGTCGGGGATAACCCGGCTTCGGCGACTTATGTACGCATGAAACAAAAGGCTTGTGCAGAGGCGGGTATTCGCTCGATTGGGCACAATATACCGGCCGATTCATTGGAATCCGAGGTTCTAGAGCTCGTTTCATCTTTGAATGCAGATCCAGAGGTTAACGGCATTCTTGTTCAGCTACCTCTACCGGATCATATAGATGAGGAGGCAGTTCTAAATACCATTGACCTCGAAAAGGACGTCGATGGTTTCCACCCGGTCAACATTGGTCGTCTGGCTATGAAGGGCCGAGATCCGCTGTTCATACCGTGTACACCGCACGGCATCATCGAATTACTAAAGAGGAGCGGTGTACAGTTGAGCGGCGCAGAGGCGGTGATCGTCGGACGATCAAACATCGTTGGTCTACCGGTTGCTATGCTCCTACAAAAGGACAACGCGACGGTGACGATTTGTCACAGCCGGACCAGGGATCTCGGGGGACATACGAGACGAGCCGACATCTTGGTCGCCGCTATTGGTAGGCGCGAGATGATTACCGGCGACATGGTGAAACCAGGGGCAGCGGTAATCGACGTCGGGATTAATCAAAAAGAGGATCCCACGAAGAAACGCGGCTACCGGTTAGTCGGGGACGTGGACTACGATTCGGTCAAAGAGGTCGCCGGCGCCATAACACCGGTTCCCGGTGGTGTCGGACCGATGACTATCGCGATGTTGCTCGGCAACACATACCGCGCCGCTGAAATCGCCCTTGGTATTTAGCCCGAGATATCGGATTACTGCCTCGTACAACAATTGAAGAGTGTGGGGGAGCCTAAAATGGATCGGCTCGGAGAGCCGGTTAGCTTGATCCTGATCGTGGTGAGGACTCCGCATCTGCAAGATCCTCGGGGGTGTTTACGTTCGCAAAGGAACGTCCCTTGGGATCGAAGCGCTCGATCTCCTCTCGATCGAGGAAACGGACCTTTACCCTTCCGTAGAAACCGATCACCTTCAAAATTCCTGCTTCCAGGCTATTCTCAACTGGTCCCAAGCAGGATTTGCTGTAGAGGGCATGGAGTGGCTCCGGGAACTTGTCCCAGCGTGGAACGATAATATCGGCCGTGTCTCGCAGCGAGATCATGTGGTCAAGAAGAGCGCGTTCCAACCAGGGCATGTCGCAGGCGACGACCAGAAGAAATTGATATTTTCCATGGTACAGGGCCGAGTGTATGCCTCCAAGCGGCCCGCATTCTTTGTAAACATCGCCAAACATCGGAAGGCCCAGGTATGAATATGGGTCGGGATCGTTGGTTACGATGCTAATCTCATTTCCCAGACCAGCGACACGGTCGATCACATGTTCAATCATCGCCCGGCCGCGGAACGGCGTGAAGGCCTTATCAGATCCCATTCGGCTGCTCTTACCCCCCGCCAAAATCGCGATCGATACGTCTTTCGCTGGCACTGTCACCTCCCGCATGCCAGACCATCCATCAAAAGTGAGCCCGGCAAATGAATGATCCTCGGTTACAGTAAGGACAACCGGATAGGGGCGAAACTATGCCGGTGCTCCAGGCATGGACCATGTTTCTCGAGTGCGGCCACATGTTCGGGCGTGCAGTATCCCTTATTTCGGTCCAGGCCATATTCAGGAAAACGTCGGGCAAGCGACATCATGTGACGGTCACGGCAAACTTTCGCAAGGATCGACGCCGCCGCAATTGACAGACTTATCGTGTCACCCCTGATTATAGATTCCTGAGGTAGCGCGAGATTCTTAAGCCTCATCCGGCCGTCAATTAGCAGGTAACCGGCCTGTGGTTCCAGTTTTGATACGGCTTCCATCATCGCCAGGGCGTTCGCCGAGATGATACCCTCGCGGTCGATGGTCGAAGCCGGGGCAGCCCCGACACCAAAGGCCAACGCGTTAACTTTTATTAGATCGAACAATTCCTCCCGTTGCCGGGCGGTCTTTTTCTTTGAGTCATCAACTTGTCTAAGCTCCGCTATCTTGACCGGCTCATTCAGCGAAAGGATGACGGCGGCCGCGTATACGGGACCCGCAATTGCTCCACGTCCTGCCTCATCGATGCCGGCAATCAATGTCAATCCAGATGATTTCAGAACCGCGTATTCGAGATCAAGGTTTGGGTGGGTTGGGGACTGTTTTGGACGTGATGATTTGTGTCTGTTTGGATGCGACATCAAATTCAGGTAGCTAGTTGTAGATTCCCCGCCAACCGTTAATCCGAATGCCAACGACCTCTTTAAACATGTCTATGGCATCTCCGAGATGATTAATTCGGCTATTGGATCGATAATGCCAGTTGATAGGCACCTCAACGATGCGGTAACCGCGTTTTCGGGCTATGAACAACA
>JAUVOB010000439.1 GCA_030599405.1 Chloroflexota bacterium
ACCTGTAAATGACGAGTAACGAAATGCCTTCGGATCGAGAGAAGTTTGGAGACAATCAAAGGAGCACCCGGCCGACCGCCAGGCTCGTTGGGCGCACCAGGATTTTTATTGCAGCCTTTTCATTATTACTTGCTTCCTTGGCTTGTGCTTTTCTGCCATCTGCACCTGACCAAGAAGCTACTATCTCTCCTCCGTCTTCCGGCGATATCCTCAGCTTCCAACTGCCGATTAGCGTATTAACGATGGAACCCGGCGAAACAATACCCTATACACAATTGACCTATGAAGGTCATGAAGGGAATATCTATAGAGTATCAATCGACAACAAGCCCGCAGATAAACGGGTGGGTGATTCATTTCGCTGGCGTGGTGTGATCGCCCCGGGCGTTACAGCCCACTATAATCTTCGGATAGCTCCTACTTTTAGTCGCGATAATATGCTGGTTGGCGGCTCCGTGGAGCTCGGCATTTTTAATCCAATTCCCATAGAAATGGATGGCGATCCCTCATCGGGAGATGGTTTGCTTCATTTTGGCAATATCTTTGTTGACTATACGGTTCCTATTGGGGAGAAAATCCCTGGGACGACAATCGCGTTTGAAGGACAGGAAGACCAGGACGCTGAGCTTTCTGGAGTTGCTGGATATCCATATCGCGCGGTCGGTGATTCAGTGATCTGGCCCGGGAGGTTGAGGGGTAACGCTACAGTTCGTTACAGTCTTCGTGTCGTATCCGTCCGGGAGGATAGCCTGCGACTTTTGGGCAGTGCTGAATTGTGGATTTCCCCGAATCAGTGATTGGAAAACCGAGCTTTATCATTATCAACGGCATGGAATCGACCTTGCGATTGTCAGGGATGTCTGGTTTACATTCCGGTTATCCCGCGGATCAGGGATTTGTCTGATTAGGCGTGGAAGATCGAAAATGATGAAAAAGCGATGAGAAACCTAGCCCGCCCATTCGCCGTGACGCACAAACTGGCACATTACTAAGACGCTAGTAGATGGCACAAATCACCGTTGCTACGTTGAATCTGCGTAATAGAAGAGATCGTTGGTTGGATCGACGGCAACTAGTCGTCAGCGAGTTAATAGAGAAACGACCCGATCTCCTGAGTCTTCAGGAGTTGTTTCTACCAATTGGGCAGGGGAGATGGCTACGTAATCAGGTTAATAGCCGGATCACAGGATCATCGAAAGATCCATATCGTCTTGTTCAGAAACGCAGAAGACACCTGGTTCAGGGCTATTATGAGGGCATTGGCATAATGAGCAGGCTTCCTTTGCTCTCGCACGATGGTGTATCTCTCGGTTACGGTGGTCGCGTGGCCTTGCGCGTATCCGTGGAACTACCAGGAGGAAAGCCTCTGGATTTCGTCGCTGTTCATCTGCACCATATTGCTGAGGAGAGGGAAGCAAGGGAAGAACAGGTTCTACGTCTTGTCAGTTGGCTCAAGGACCGAAATCCATCTCCTCTCCAAGTTGTCGCCGGTGATTTTAACGAAGTTCCTGACGGACCGGCGATGCGATTGATGAGACAAAGTTACCGGTCAGCCTTTGTCGAACGCCGCGGTTATGATCCGATCGCCACTTTCCCTACGGCGCTTCTGCCTGATGTCAATTGGTCGGGGTGCCTGGATTACATCTTCGTCTCTGCTGCCATCGCTAAGGTCTTGGAGGTATCATTGTTCTGTAATAGACCATCTTCTGCTGATCCAACCTTATATCCATCAGATCATGTTGGTTTATTAGCCACTTTGGAGATCTAGGATTCCATCCCGGCCGAGATGACTGAACCGGTGTATAAAGAATGAATGCTGCTAGAGGTTGTTGCCAATCTAGTGCTTGTGCACGTGGTGGCAATTAGTCAGGCCTTATTCGAATAGGGTAAAACATGAATCAAGTACAACCCCTCATATCGATCGTAGTTCCTGTTTACAACGAAGAAGAGGTCCTAGAAGAGCTTTACCGCAGATTAAGCGAAGCTATGGACCGAATTGAAGATCCTTGGGAGCTGATTCTGGTCGACGATGGCAGCGTTGATGGTTCAGCGAGGATAATTCAGCAGCTGCATGAGCGAGACCCTCGGGTCAAGGGTATTAGCTTCTCGCGCAACT
>JAUVOB010000445.1 GCA_030599405.1 Chloroflexota bacterium
CGCTCTGGCCTTTATAACTATCCGTTGCCAGTAGCAGTATCTGGAGGCGTCTATACCTAAAGCATCAAGGTGGAGATAGTTGTTGCCGCATCGCTAGCCTATTCCTACGGTAGGCATGTCGCGAAAAATGATACTACCCTGAGTGTGTTTGAAAGCTTATGTCACATAAGCGGATCACTTAACCTGTCTGCTTGAATTTCACGGAGCAAATTCAGAAGCGAGTGAGGTAACTAATCGCCTGCGCGAGCACCTCCTCTGGAGCAAGCGTATTCGTGTTGATGCTGAGGTTGCAGTTTTCTCGTGCATGGGCCAGTCGTCGCTCTTGCTCGGCTAAGTCAGCAGGACGAAAAGTTGTATTCGGTCGCCTCTCCTTAATTGTCTCGTAGTTGACGTCAAGAAATATAAGGACATCGGGTCGACCAATGCGCTGCCACATATCAGGGACGAATGAATGATCCTGGGCGACATGCCGGGCATCATAGCCCGCAGCGAGTAGAGAGGTGACCAGGGTGCTTTTTCCTGAAGCACAGGCTCCAACAACGGCGACCCGAAGATTAGTTTGGTCTTCAGATGACATCGTCAACTCTCGTATTGATCAAAGTCTCGATTAAGCGCATAACGCTCCATTAAATTTAGTCGTAAAGGGGCAGACGTCCGTTGAGCCTCCGGGTTTCATCCCCCTGTTTGTCTGTTACGGCGACAGCCATAACACTGATGTCATCCCCCGGACGTCCCTTCTCTAAACCAATCGCGTGATCCAGCAATCTATCGACGATCTGCTGGGGATCCAGTACGCCTTCTTCCAACATTTCGATTACCAGGGTCTGGGGATCAAAAGGGTTAGAGCCACTAATGCTTCCGGCATGCTGTAGGCCATCGGTGTAGACCACGATCAGCGTTTCTGGCGTTAAAGGGATTTCAGTGATGCCTGGCTTAACATTGCGGTTCACACCGACCACACTTGATGGCTCGTCAATAAGGTAGCATCCCTGCTCTTTGGTATGGATTATAACCGGCGCTGGATTGTTTCTTGACACAACTAGTGTCTTGGAGCGCGTATCCACTGACAAAATGTTCAGGGTTGCACTAACCTTGCCCTTTCTATACGTGAACAAATAGTCATGGGCGGCTCTTGCGGCTGCTCCATCACGCACGCCTTCAGACAGAAGCTGGACAGCTTTACGGGCGACGACATTGCTGATCGCTTTTGCTGAATGACCGCTTCGTTGGCCATCGACCAATACCATTGACAGCCCACCGTGGGGGCGTTCGATCATCTCTAACGTGTCGCCGCTCTCTCGCGACGCGTACTTACCTATCTTCGCTACGGCGAAACGTACTTCCATATTAGTTTCCCATGCCAGGCCGTGCAGATGTACCCACAAGCGGCATCCTTGGCCCGAATCGTCGACGGCTAATCCTTGATCTCCAACTTCGCTAAGCTAGCGACCAGCTTCTTTATACCTTGTTCGCTAAAAGCGACCACGACCTCTTCGTCACTGCCGGTGAGTTCGCTTTCGATAACAACACCTTCTCCAAATTTTTTGTGATATACGTTCTGCCCTGTGCGATATTTGGCCTCGGTGAGGACAGGCGCGCGAGGGCTTTCCGGTGCGCGAGTTTGCAGGTTCGGTTTGGGAAGCTGCTTCTTCGTACGACTGCTGACTTGGCGGATTCCTTGGGATGAAGAGGCTGACCAATCCCATCTGCTGGCCTTTTTTATCGTCTTCTGACGGCGGTGGCGGATATTGCTGCCTTCGATTAGTTCGACCGGAATGTCGTTTAGAAATCTGGAGGGTACTGTAACTTCGGACTCGCCATAAGAGGTGCGGCGAAAAGCATAGGAGAGGAATATCCGCTCCTGAGCCCGCGTCAAACCGACATAGAACAGCCGCCTTTCCTCCGCAAGTTCCTCCCCATCCGCAAGGGACCGGTTATGGGGCAATGTGCCGTCAGCAAGCCCGATAATGAAAACAACCGGAAACTC
>JAUVOB010000364.1 GCA_030599405.1 Chloroflexota bacterium
AGGCGCTGACTAAGATCAACGATCTCAAGCATAATTGGTGTCTCCCGTATTATTTATTATTTGCGGCTATCGCGGTTAAGATCTTGTGGCTGGTGGTCATCCTCACTCCTCTTCATCCCATCTTGAAGGGATCCTATCCCCTTCATCTCCTACCCAAGGCTGGCTAATAATCGTGCCGGCCTCCAGCTCATCGAACGTCGGCCACTGGGTGGGTTCTACATCCAACGCGCGTTCCAAGGTCTCTATGACCACCTTGAGCACCGCGTATTGCCGGTAATTCATATCCGTAGCTGGCACCACTGTCCAGGGCGCGTGCTCTGTGTGGGTATTCGCTAGCATGTCCTTCACGGCAGCACGATATTCATCGTATTTTCGATGGTTCTCCCAATCTTCGGCCGATACTTGCCAGGCTTTCGCCCTGTCCGTGCTAAGCAACATGAATCGCCGCAGCTGCTCTTCTCGCGATATATGTAACCAAAACTTTGTGAAGATGCAGCCATCATCGGCCAAGGTCTGCTCGAATTCGTTGATCTCTTCGTAAGCGCGGATCCAATCTGGAATTGGCGTAAGGGCTTCTACACGTTCTACCAAAACGCGCCCGTACCAACTCCGGTCGAAAATTGCCATCTGGCCGTCTCTGGGGATCTTCATCCAGAATCGCCATAGCCAGGGCATTTTCATCTCGTCTGTGCGTGGCGCCTGGATTGCATAAGTTTTGAAACCTCGCGGATCAAGCCGGCGCGTAAGCTCCCTAATCGTCGTCCCTTTCCCGGCCGCATCCCAGCCTTCGAAGACGATGATTGATGGCAAACCAGCATCAAAGGCCATCTTCTCCAAATCATACAATCTTTGGCGTTCAAAACGGAGACTGTTGGCAAAGGCCTTCTTAGTGAGGGATCGAGTTAGGTCAACCTGTTTGAGCATTTACTATCTTCCCTGGGTAATCTAATCGTCGTGTATGAGAGTAATCTTGAAAAGCATATACGGAAATTGCCTGTCCTGTCAACGATTACAGTTGTACCGGACCGGCGAAGATCCGGTTGCAGCTCGACAAACTTTCCCAAGGGAAAATCGGAAACCTGTAATAGGCTGGATTCAAACGTATGACCGGATTCGGAACGCCGAAAAATAGGAGTGGTTCGGAAAGTTTTAGGGTCGTAGCAATTCTGGGCGTATATTGATCCATAGACGTCTCAAGCCAAGTGGGGCGATTGAATATATAGCCGCCACCAGCCTTACGGTTCTGGAAACGAATTTTGCACGATCAAAATCCTTGATCCTACGAAAGATCACTATAGACTAAGGTGATATGTCTCAACTTAAACCTAGCGACGTAGCCCTCGTCGCCCACAGACTCAAAGGAATCGTAAACCGAACTCCCGTTATGTCCTCCCGCACACTTAACGCCCAATCGGGGAATACCGTATTCCTCAAGTGCGAGAATTTTCAGAGAGTTGGCGCTTTTAAATTCCGTGGCGCGTATAACGCCATTTCGCAGCTCAACCGAACGGAAAGGGATGCGGGCGTTATCACCCATTCCAGCGGCAATCATGCCCAAGGAGTCGCTCTGGCAGCTAAGCTCTTAGATGTAAAAGCAGTAGTTGTTATGCCGGAAGATGCACCGGCGATAAAAAGGAGGGCCACCGCCCAATACGGAGCCGAGATCGTACCCTGCCAGGCTATTCAGAGGGAGGAGGTAACCGATAGGCTTGTCGAAAGACATGGCTACACCCTCATCCATCCATACGATAATGACGATATCATACTCGGCCAAGGAACGGCCGCTTGGGAATTGTTTGAAGAAACTGGCCATCTAGATTACCTCTTCGTGCCCGTCGGCGGTGGGGGATTGATCAGCGGCTCTGCTCTTGCCGCCGCTGCCAAGGCACCGGGATGCAACGTGGTTGGCGTCGAACCGCGCCTGGCCGACAACGCCAGACGCTCGTGGGAATCTGGTCAGATAATAGAGCTTGCCCGGGTTCCAGAAACGATCGCCGAAGGGCTTCGCCCACGGTATATCGGCCAGCGTAGCCTGGACGTCATGCGAGAACACGTGTCGGACATGATTACCGTTGAGGAAGAGGACATCGTCTCAACGCTTGTCTTCATCTGGGAAAGAATGAAGATTATCGTCGAGCCGAGTGCAGCGGTCGCCCTGGCGCCCATATTCACCGGACAATACAAAGTTCAAGCAAAACGTATCGGCGTGCTGATTAGTGGGGGGAATATCGATCTACTCAACTTACCAAAAGAATTGCGCAATTTGGCTGTCGATATCTAACTGATTTTCTCCTGTGCTCTTATTCGATCCGGTCTTAGGTTATTACTGATAAACAAATTACGCTTTGTTTGATAGACTACCCGGTATCCAACGGCATTATCCACAGCTGATGATTCATAAAGATTAGGAGGTGGCAGTATGAACCCGGTTCAGCTTGTTGATCAGGTTAAGGAAGACGGTGTTGTATTTATCAGCTTACAATTCACCGATATTCAGGGGACGGTCAAAAGCGTCTCTATCCCGATTAACCACTTGGATGAGGCGCTTGAAAGAGGCATATGGTTCGATGGATCATCTATTGAAGGCTTCGCCAGGATTCAGGAAGCCGATATGTTTCTCAAACCTGATCCGGCGACCTACGCCATTCTTCCATGGAGTAGCCCTGAACGCCGACGTGCTAGGTTGATCTGTGATGTATACGGCACCAATGGTCGCCCATTTAAAGGTGATCCCCGTTCTGTTCTAAAGAACACCGTCAAAAAGGCTCGCGATCAAGGACTACTGTTCAATTGTGGACCGG
>JAUVOB010000107.1 GCA_030599405.1 Chloroflexota bacterium
GACCGGCCATCTCCTTCGCCCCCAGGGAGTAGACCAACGCTTCCTACTGATGCATCGATTTTAAGATCGGGAATGACCAGGTGTATGACCTGAATCTCGTTGGATTCTGCGATGGCGGGCGATTGGCCGCTCTGTGCCGGGTCTGATGAGTGAATATTCTCTTCAATGATGATCCCAGAAACCAATTCTGAGGTGTTGTTGGAGAATCCATCAGACCCAGTCATATCGTTTTCCGTCGCAATCGCGGCAACGGACGGCAGAAGTTCGTCACTACTGGGCATACTGAAAATTGGCTGTCCGGATAGAAGGTATTGAAGGAGCAACGCGGCAGAGATAAATACCAGACCTACCGAGAGAAATACGACTCGAAGCGGGACTCGTTTCTGATTCATTACAGGTACGGAATCTTACCCTTAATGGTAGGAAAAGGTTGGGTCAATTGGTACCAATGGCATTAGGTCAGACAGCGTTTTTTACTTTTCACATTTAACTTAACATAATAATCTAAGCCCTAACTTGTTTCCATTATTGGGCCGATCGTCCTCTTTATGTATCAAACCCTCCATATAGTTAGAGTAAGGAGGGGGATGAAAAATGCGATCGAGGCGACTGCACTCCTGATATGTGGATGAAGTACGGGCTCTTGAATCGATCTTGTTATCGTCCCTTAATTGAGTTTACCAATGATGGTAGGATATTTCCCGCGGTTCCTCTGAAGACAAAGTCGGAAAATTGAGTCAGCGGCGTGTCATCGATGTTAATCTCGACAATGATAGCTCCGGTAGCGCGAGCTTCCAGAGCGAGCGATGCTGCGGGCTGGACAACACCCGACGTCCCGATGCTGAAAAAGATATCACAAGTCCGGGCTGCAATAAGGGCTTCATGATAGCTGCCTCGTGGGAGCGCCTCGCCAAACCAAACGACGTCTGGCCTGAGCAGGCTGCCGCAATCTGGACAATGAGGGAGGTTATCTGAGGAGTCCGAAGTCTCCTTGATGATCCTTCCATCGCGAGTACATCTGGTCCGCATGATATTGCCATGAAGCTCAATGACGGCTGAACTGCCAGCAAGCCTGTGGAGACCATCCACATTCTGCGTGATCAAGCTATAACCGCGAATCAATGCTTCCATTTCTACCAGAGATAGATGTCCTGGGTTAGGCTTTGCCTTGCCAATAAGTTCACGGCGCCATCGGTACCATTGCCAAACCAGCGCCGGATCGCGCCGAAATGCCTCTGGAGTTGCCAAAGATTCGGGATCATATTGAGCCCATAAGCCAGTCTGGGCTTCCCGAAAAGTGGGCACGCCACTCTCGGCCGAAACACCGGATCCAGTCAGGACGGCAACATGGGTGGCTGATTGCATAGAGGAGAAAAACTCGGGCGGAGCCTGAAATGATTCGCCGATTTGACGCATTATTCGAATTAAGCCGGATTAGAGAATGAGACGAGCGAGAGTGAAGTATATAAATAGGCCAGTGGCATCGACGATGGTCGTAATCATCGGCGCGCTCACCACGGCAGGATCGATTTTTAAGCGTTCAGTTATCAGAGGAACGAGAGTCGCCACTGTGTTAGCCCAGATTACAACCAGGAGTAGAGTGAGGGCAAGGACCAAGGGAACGCCAGGATCCGAGTCAAATAGAAAAGCCCGGACGAAACCGGCAAGGCCAAGCACCAGACCTAAGACGAGTCCTATGGTGACCTCACGCGACAGTGTACGTCCAATGTCTACCAAGCGCACCTCACCGACGGCGATGGCTCGAATGATCGTGGCGACAGTTTGCGATCCGGCGTTGCCGGCTGTACCACTAACAACTGGAATGAAGATTGTTAATGAGACGAAGGCAGCAAGAAGGGCTTCATGGTTCTGTACAACAGCATCGGTCGCCAGTGAAGCCGCAAAAAGAGGAATTAACCACACCAGTCGTTTACCGACAACCTGCAGAACTGAAGCAGAAAAATAGGGCTGGGCCAGGGGCTCAGATCCACCCAGGCGCTGAATATCCTCGGTGGCTTCCTCTTCAATAATGTCCAGTACGTCGTCGACGGTGACCACGCCAAGAAGCCGCATCTCTTCATCGACGACCGGAATGGCTACGAAATCGTATTTCGATACCATCTCGGCCACTTCTTCCTGATCGGCCGAAACCGGAATAGTCAATATGTCTGTTCCCATGATTGACTCGATTGTTGTTGACGGGGAAGCTTGAAGTAGAGCACGAATCGGAACCACGCCAATCAGTCGGCTATTTCGGTCTATCACATAAAGGTAATGGACGGTCTCGGCCACTTCGATCTCGACCAACGAGCGCAAATAATCCAGGGCTGCTGCCACCGTCCAATGTCTCCGAAGGGCGGCGACATCTCGGGTCATCAAGCGGCCCGCGGTCTCCTCTTCGTAGCTTAGGAGTTCTCGTACCTCCTGAGCCTCCTCGGGTTCCATGAGTCCAAGGAGAAGTGTTGCCGTCTCATCCGGTAACTCATCCAGGAATTCCGCGGCGTCATCCATCGGTAGCTCGTCGAGCAAATCTGCGAGCCGTTCATCATCGACCTTTTCAACGAGATCCTGCCGGACGAGACTGCTGGTTTCATCTAGCACCTCGCTTGCTACCTCGTCGGTAAGCAAATCGAAGACAATGAGGGTCTCGTCGGGCGTCAGATTATCTAAAACGTCGGCGATATCGGCCGGATGAAAATCATTCACCAGCAGACGCAACTCGTCTAGCTCATCTCGTTCTATAAGGGATTTGACCTGGTTGGTCATCCGGTTCTGGTGGCTGGCTGTCAACTCTTCCACAATGGCACTCTCCTGTAGCGATATTGGCTGACGATCCAGTCCGCCATGTAGGCTACTAGAATCAAGTACGACGCCCCCATTTCTTCTGGCAAAATCTGTTTAACTCGAGACGATTGGGATCTGAAATTCCCAATGCTTGATAAGAGCGTATCGGTAGCTTATTATAGCTGAACCGGTAGCCATTTAGAATATTGAACTATCACCCCCATTACCGGCATTGTGGAAGGTGACTTATTCGCATTGAACCGTTACATAGGAGCTCAACCTGAAGGTGGAGGGATTGAACACGATGACAGAAGATATTCAGAACTGGACCATCGCTCTTGCATTCTTATTGGGCGCCCTAATACTGAGTTGGTTGATCGGATTCATATTGAACCAACTAAGCAAACGCTATTTCAGAAAGACAGAGACCAGGTTTGACGATGTGCTGGTTGACACAGTAAGAACTCCTATCCGGGTGGCGATCGTCGTTGCAGGTTTCGAGCTCGCATTACGCCAGATAGACATTATCAGCAATAGAAAGTGGCAAGACAGCATCGACGATTTCTTCTTTGTTCTCTATCTCCTGATTGTCTATATGGCCGTACTTAGATTAATATCCGCCATTGCTAAGTGGTATGCAGAAGACGTCGTTTCAAAGACCGAGACAGATTTAGACGACAAGTTCCTATCATTTTTCCGAGCCCTCGCCAACACAATTCTTACTGTAATCGTAATAATCATCTTGCTCGGTCGATTCGGGATTGAACCGAGCGCGTTGGTCACCACCTTAGGAATCGGAACGCTCGCTGTAGCCCTAGCTGCCAAAGAAACTCTTAGCGACATGATCTCTGGCTTCATCATTATGATCGATCAGCCATTCGCAGTGGGGGATCGCGTCGAGATTATGGATATCGACACCTGGGGGGATGTCATCGAGGTAGGGCTCCGCAGCACACGAGTTCTCACTCGGGATAACAGGCTCGTAGCAATTCCCAACTCGGTGATCGCTAAAGGTCTGATAGTCAACTACTCAGATCCAAGCACCGTTTATCGAGTTCAGACTCATATCGGGGTAGCGTATGGAACTGATCTTGAGGTGGCGCGCGAAGTAATGATCGATGCGATCCGATCCCAGGATTGGGTGATGCAAGATCGCCCGATTGAAGCTCTCATGCTGGAGTTCGGTGGCTCCGCCCTGATTTTTCGTGTTCGCTGCTGGATAGAGCATTACGTTGAAAAACGAAGGGCGATTGATAAGATGAACTCAGCCCTTTATCAAGCGGTTACCATAGCCGGTATAGATATCGAGCCCCTGACTACCGTTCAGTTGTATCCTTCAACGGTTTCACCTGAAACAATGGAAGTCACACCAAAGACCAGCAAGTAGGTTAAATTTACCAGTATGGCCACACCCTGAAACAGGTTCGTCTATCCAGCCGGTGTTGCAGACGCGATTAGTACGATAACCGCCTACAACTGAGATTAATCAGAGAGATCAGTCAGCCGGTGGGGGTACCGGTAACTCCTGGTCTGGCGTATCCTTCCACTTCTCCCCTTCCTCTATTAGCATTACAGGGATTCCTTCCCGAATAGGGTACTTCAAACCCGAATCATCACATACGAGCCAGGTATTGTGTACCAGACGGAGTTGACCAGGGTCTTCTCCGTATTTCTCCTTTTCTTGAACGGCTCTTGGGCATCGGAGGATCTCCAATAGCTCTGCACTGATGGGAAGGGAATCGTTCTCGTTCTCGCTCATTGATAACTCTGCCTTTATCTTTATCTAGGAGTTGCCTGACACGGACTACTCAATAGATGATCTTACGACACTATCTGATGGCCGCAAGTCAACATCTACTGGGACTTTCAAATTTGGGATTTAGAGAAACCCTTTATCGAGAAAATCTAATTCGACTCAGCTCAGTTTTTAGCCATGTGCCCGTCTCAGCTGCTTTTCGGGGATGCGATACTTATAGATATTTCGACGCTTGAAAACGGGCATATGAAAATCGCCCGGATCAAGATCCATGGCAAGGGTCACGGCTACGTCAGCCAAAGTGATATGGTTAATTCCCAGATGAAGACATCGCTCATACAGCGCGTGACAAAGCCTCTGAAGATCATTCGGATGCCCACCTGTCAGATCGTGGATATATGTTCCAACGATGTCCGCTACACGGCGCGGATACGACTGTCTGATTATGTCAAGAGATTGTTGCTTATCGAAGTTGCCAACCTCAAGGATCCTGGCTTTGTCGAAATACAAGTCACCTACCGGCGGTTTCTGCTTGATACTGTCGCTTAATACCAGCAAGAACTCGATTGTCCCCGCCTTTTTATAGAGCCGAGACATTATGTCTAGTATTTCGTCTCCTGAGGATCTCTCGCCCGAAAGACCAAAGAGGACATCGGCATCATCGAAGGCGACCAGCAAGCGCTCATCCCTCAGCGATTCTGCCAATGGCATCCAGAATCTCTTGCTAAACTCCTCCATTGGACGAAGAACCAGCATTCGCTTCTGTATAGATGGTGCGATCCGATCTCTTTCGGCAAGGCCTTTCGTAATCCTCTGGCTGAATCTCCACAGAAAATCGCGAACACCAACGTCGAATATCTGGGACGCGTCGATGCTAATAGTGATCAGCTTCTGGGAATCTGTATCGTGGACGAGCCTATTTATGATGGAAGTCTTTCCAATCCCGGGTGAACCTAAAATAATTAACGGCGCTCGTCCTTTCTCCGCCCAGGCCGCTCTCCTTAACCAGGAAATTTCATCATGACGGCCGAAAAACGGATCCGACTTCTCCAGCGGACGTCCAAAAATGTATGGGTTTTCAGTCGCTTCTTCAACAGGTATTGATTGGATCATAACCATGTCGATTGTAACTCGCGCCTGATAAAAAGAAAATCGCGGCGACATGGCAGTTTGAGAGTACCGTTCCGGCGGCAAATCGGTAGCTAATGGTGACGAAAGTCATGCTAATTAGGTGTAGGTCCAGTCTATTTATGGCTGTCCATTCTGGGATATACTCATTAGAGCGTAACTCTCTGGACGTTTACCAAGTCGTCAAAATCTGAGGCAGTTTCTATCCCTTGATTGATGTTGGGACGCCAAGTAAGGTGTCGCGCTTCTCATACAGACTTCGACATCAAGCATCCGAATTTGATAAGGCAGGCGTGCCACTATTTGTTTCTATTTGTAGAGCCTTCCACTGCTCGAATATCGGTAGTCGATTCCTATAGGTGAAACCCTTTA
>JAUVOB010000432.1 GCA_030599405.1 Chloroflexota bacterium
CTGCAGGACGTCAGCAGTATTCTCTACCGTTTCATCTCCCCAAATATGGGGATGCCGGTTGATGAGTTTGGCATTGATTCCTGCAATAACTTCACTCAGAGTAAACTCCCCCATCTCGCTGGCGATTTGAGCCTGCATGACGAGGTGGTAAAGAACATCACCGAGTTCTTCTCTGATCTCAGACGGATCGTCAGCATCGATCGCCTCAAGAGCCTCAGCCATCTCTTCCAAAAAATCCTGCCGAAGGCTTTGACGTGTTTGCTCCTGATCCCATGGACAGCCATCCGGACCACGTAAATAGGCGACTGTTTCCGCAAATGATGGCAGGGAGCTGGGATCTGCTATCGGTGGCACATACATTGAGGTCAGATGGGCGATACGCTCGCTCTGATCCATTTCATACAAATGGAGATTTTCCAGAAGCTGGTTCTTTGTTCCAGCTGCATGAACTAGAACGACTACATGATCATCGGGATACAAGGCCATTAAGGCAATCTTAACCTCAGAGGCCAAAAACCGATTGTATACCTGTCCAAGTAGCAGCGGGATATCCGTATTTAACGGAGGCTGGGTAAAGGCGGCGATTTGAACCGCATCAAATATTTGAAGTCCGTCGAGGGCATCGATGTTAAGCGCCGTAAGTGTCGGTTCGATAAAGCTTATTCCAGGTAAAATCCGAACTTCTATATCTTGGGCTTGGGCATCGTTGATTATTGCTGGGACTGTTGATTCACCAACCATGGGATGTCCAGGAACAGCATAAAATACCTCTTGATCAGCCTTCCCATAATCCAGGATCGTCGAAGCGATTTGCCTGTATAGTTCGTCAAAATCATCGACACTCTCGTACAGGTGGTCGAAACTCCGAATCTCCAGATGAGTGGGTAAATCGGCTACGACCGGGTGCTGCTCCGTGCGCAAAAACAAGGTATCGGTTGAATTAAGTAATTCCCATGCTTCGCGCGAGAGATGGTTGGCATCTCCTGGTCCCAAACCAATAATAGTAATCGCCATCTACTCTCCTTCGATTATCGCGTATGGATGTAAGCCTCTTTTCTCTAGGATTGGCTTTATACGAGCCTCTACCATGATAATCGAATATCCGGATTTAATACAAAAAAGGCGAGACCTTGGGCCTCGCCTTATTATTCACTACCGAGTTAATCTCTATGCATGCCGCCAGTTAGTCGAGAGGCAGGTATCGAAAAGATTCCCTTAGGACGGCTGATTTCCCAGTAATTGGTTGGTTGATATAGATTAACGCTTTGTGTAAGTTGGCGCCTTACGGGCTCGCTTCAGACCTGGTTTCTTTCGTTCCTTCACTCGCGGATCACGGGTCATGTGTCCACCAGATCGGAGTATGTTTCGAAGATTCTCGTCATATTTTAATAAAGCACGAGCCAAACCAAGCCGGACCGCATCGGTCTGACCAGTAATTCCCCCGCCTTGAACAAGAACGGTTACGTCCACACTGCTCGCAAGATTCGTATCACTCAACGGCCCCATCAAAACATCGACATCGCCGATGCGCGGGAAATATTCCTTAACGGTCTTACCATTGACTTCAAAGTCACCAGAGGATTGCTCATCCAGATAGATACGTATGCGGGCAGAAGATCGCTTCCTGCGGCCGATACCTTCGTAATACTTCCTATCTTCTATCTCCATTTATGCCTTCCTTAACTCTAATGGGACCGGCTGCTGCGCCTTATGCGGGTGCTCGGAGCCTGCGTATAGCTTCAGCTTCTTCGCCATTTTTCTTCCCAAGCTGTTCTTGGGTAGCATTCCTCGAACGGCCGAATCCAGAACCCTAGTCGGGTCTTTGTCCAACTGGTCTCGCAACGAAATCTCTGTCAACCCTCCCGTGTAGCCGGAGTGTCGATAGTACTTTTTCTGGTCCAGTCGCCGACCTGTAACCTTGATCTTCTCCGCGTTGATTACGATCACATAGTCACCGCAGTCAACAGAAGGGCTATAGATAGGTTTGTGCTTACCCTTTATTATCTTCGCAATTTCCGATGCTAGCCTACCCAAGGTCTGGCCTTCGGCATCCACGATAAACCATTGCCGTTCGACATCGGCCGGTTTCGTAACGTGTGTCTTATTCATCCTCTAATCTCCTAGCTTTTCCTCATCATATGACACCGACATCAAGAAAAGCC
>JAUVOB010000012.1 GCA_030599405.1 Chloroflexota bacterium
ATAAGAATCCGTCCGGAGAACAATAGAGCCCTGCCCTGCAGGGTTCTTTTTTTTTCCGGAGAATTGGAAATCATGGCGGTTTCCGTATAGGCTCCCAGGATTTCGCGACACGAATTATGTAGATGCCCTCCTCACCCTGGACCGGACAACACACAACTTCTCTTGGTCAGAAATAACAAGCGACAACAGTCTAGTCTTATCATTTGAGACCGGGCTAATCCCTGTTATAAATGGACTTAATCATTAGTTACGAAAGTGATGATCATCAGTCGTATGGACCAAGTGGCCGAAAAAGAAATAGTTGAAACCCGGGAAATCGTGAGTCGCGAATGGGTAGCCGCCTTCCTGGTCGCGATTGCGACTGTAGCCATTGTGACCCTTCCATACGTATTAGGTTACGCGTTATCTGGACCCGGTATCACCTTTAGCGGAGTAATCATGAATCCTGAGGATACTCAGAGTTACTTCGCCAAGATGTTGCAGGGTTATGAAGGTCATTGGCTCTATACAATCCCTTTCACTCCAGAACAACACGATCCCGCTTTTCTAGGTGGATTCTATTTGGCCCTTGGCCATTTCGCTCGATGGATGGGGCTCACCATCGATGGAATTTGGCACCTGGCGCGGATAGTTGCCGATCTTTTCCTCTTCATGGTCACCTTTGGCTTCATTGCGACTTTCCTTCATAATCGAGAGACGCGCTGGATAGCCTACTTGTTAGCTTTGTTCGGTTCTGGTCTCGGATGGCTGTTGTTCATCTTTCAGCAACCGTATTGGCTAGGGGCATTTCCTGTAGATTTCAAGATGCCTGAAGCGCATCTTTTCTTCTCATCTATGACCTTTCCCCATGTGGCTCTTGGTACAGGGTTGGTTCTTGTATCATTTTGGCTCGTTTACCAGATCGGAACTCGGCATCCTAAGAGCTGGCTTTACTCAGTGCTGGCGGGAATCACCAATCTGGCCATTGGTATCGCTTATCCTTTTCTGATTTATCTCGTTGTCTTAACAACGGCATTTTATTGGCTAGTCCTGACATTTCGGGCGCGACGGATCGATTGGTCGTTGTCTGCGAGGCTGGGTATCAGTTTCGTCATACCAGCGCCCCTGTATCTCTACTATGCCTACGCCAATCAAATGAACGACGTGTTTCGATCGTGGGCAGATCAGGCTGTCACTTCATCTCCACCATGGCCTCACTATCTGATTGCTTTTGGTATTCTGCTGATTTTGGCAGCGTTGCCAATAGCAAGGCGCAAGGCATCATCTGACTACGTGGAAAAGATGTCATTGCTTTGGATTTGGATCTTCACCGCGGCGATACTCGTGTACCTTCCAATCAACGCACAGCGTCGTTTTGTCCAGGGAGTCCAGGTGCCGCTTTCTATTCTTGCAGCAGTTGGTCTCGTACAGATCGTCTTGCCACGCATTGCTAATACGAAGCTCTATCGGAGAATCTTAACACACCCTAGATATACGGACGCAGGTCTGCGTCGCTTGCTACTAACTTCCATTATTCTCTTTTTCAGCCTGTCGAATCTCTATGTGCTCGCTGACGTATCGGTGACGGCATCACTGAGACAACCTTATCCATTCTTCAGGCAAGAGTCTGAGCTGGAAGTTGTGGATTGGCTCAAAGATAACACTGAGAGGACGGCTGTTGTGTTAGCAGCCTACGAGACGGGAAATTACCTTGCAGCACGAGCTGGCAATCGCGTATTCATAGGTCATTGGGCTGAGACGGTCGATTGGGATTTGAAGAACGATCAGATTTCTCGTTTCTTTGATAGTTCAACTGAAGACGATTGGCGGAGAGAGCTCATCAATACCTACGGGATTGGCTATATTTGGTATGGTCCAATTGAACGAAATCTTGGCGCGTTTGATCCCGGCACTGTCCCGTATTTGAAGCCGGTATACGAGAAGGCTGAAACCAAGTTGTACGAGGTCGAGTAGGCTTGACGTCTGAATACCAGCGATTATTATTTAGAGAGGTGTGCCGCTAGAAGGGGTACTTTCGTCTGGTTGTACGCCAAGTTGGCATGACCTATACTGTTGTCGGGGGTTAGAGGATTATGATGTAGGCTGTTTGACTTTGTGTGGGATAATAGTAAGATGGAATTTGTCAGCCTGTACTGGAGCGGCGGGCTAATTCCGTTGTTGTGAATCAGAGGAATATAAAGTAACGCGTTTCAATCAACCCTTTTAGGCACCAAATGTCAGATAAGATAAATGTTTTGATAGTGGACGATATCCCAGAAACCAGGGAGAACGTCCGCAAACTTCTCCAATTTGAACCCGACGTCAAAGTAATTGGCCATGCAGGCTCTGGCGAAGAGGCTATCCGCATGGCTAAGGAACTACGACCCCATGTCGTGCTGATGGATATTAACATGCCTGATGCCGACGGGATCATGGCGAGTCAGACTATTACAACGACTGTCCCCGAAGCCCAAGTGATTATCATGTCGGTTCAAAGCGAAGCCGACTATATCCGCCGGGCAATGCTTGCTGGAGCACGAGATTTCTTGATGAAACCGTTCTCCGGTGATGAATTGATCGAAGCAGTTAGAAACGTTCACGAGACAAGACCCACATACCGTATGCCGCCTCCCACGGCATCACCGATTTCTGAGCTGACCGCCGCACATCGCAAGAAGGCTGTTCGCGAGGGAAACGTCATAGCTGTGTTTAGTCCCAAAGGTGGAATAGGGTGCACCACTGTAGCAATCAACGTCGCCGTTGCCCTTTCTGAAAATGGGCATAAGACGCTGCTTATAGATGGGAGCCTCCAATTTGGCGATGTCGGCGTAATGCTCAATATCAAAGCCTTATCCAGCGTCATCGACGTTATCGAACGAATGTCCGAACTGGATCATGATTTGATCGGTAGTGTTGTTGCCAGACATGAGAGCGGTCTTAGCGTTTTGCTTGCTCCTCCACGCCCTGAGATGGCCGAGTTGGTGAAGCATGATGAAATTCGAGCCTTGATGAAATCTCTGAGGGAGATGTTTGACTTCATCATTATCGACACCAGTTCGAGCTTGAACGACGTCAATTTGGCAATGCTAGATGTCGCGGACAGGATCATACTTATCGCTCGGCAAGATCTCACGAGCTTGAAGAATGTAAGCCGTTTCTTTGACCTCAGTGAAGACCTGGAATACGAGCGGGACAAGGTAATGTTGGTTGTAAACCACGGCTCCAACAAATTAAGCATCACCGTTAAAGATATCGTCGATACACTCAAGTGGCCGGTTACTGCTGTGCTTCCTGAAGATGAAGCAGCCTATAGTGCTGCGGATCAAGGGAGACCATTAGTATCGTCGACCTTGAAGCGACGACCAATTTCTAAGGCCCTGGATCAATTGACCATCCAGCTTCAAAATGAATTTGCGCGTAAGGGTATGGTGGTTGAAGAGGAAGAAGTTAGCCGCCTTGGCCGTCTCGCTCGTCTGTTTCGTCGATAGTGGAGAATAATAGTGTCACTTCTGAAGCGAATAGAGAAAAGTCAGGTACCTGAACTTAATCAACAAGTATCAAAGCTACAAGAGCTACGTGTAAAACGTTCATCTCCTGGAACGGGTTCGCGAGAACAATACGCTGATTTGAAAAATCGCATTCAGCAAAAGTTGATTGCCGAGCTGGATCCAAGTATGGATGTCTCACAGACCGCTGAAATGCGTAGCACAATTCAGGAAATGTTCGAGACGATGCTCCAGGAGGAGCAAATTGTACTTACACGGAACGAGAGACGGAAGTTATTCGAGCAGATTGTAGCTGAGATCCTTGGCTATGGTCCTCTAGAGCAATACCTGAGCGTTGAGGGTATCACTGAAATTATGGTGAATGGACCCAAGAATATTTACATCGAACGTGGCGGTAAAGTTCATCGCGTTAACACCCGCTTTGAGAACGATGAGCATTTGATGCGGATTATTGAGCGAATTGTTGCACCATTAGGCAGACGAATTGACGAAGGCTCTCCGATGGTCAATGCACGTATGCCCGATGGCTCGCGAGTTAACGCGGTTATCCCACCAATTTCGCTTGTCGGTCCGACGTTGACCGTCCGTATCTTCTCCAAGATCCCGTTGACTGTCGATAACTTGATCGAATTTGGCACAGTAACCGGCGAGGCGATGGAATTTCTGAAGGCCTGCGTTTTTGCTCGAATCAACGTTCTTATTTCAGGTGGTACTGGTTCTGGAAAGACTACTACACTGAATATCCTCTCAGGGTATATACCTGATGACGAGAGGATCATCACTATTGAGTTGGCGGCCGAGCTGCAACTCAGACAGGAGCATGTCGTTACCCTGGAGGCGCGTCCCCCGAACCTTGAAGGTAAGGGCGAAGTAACGATACGCGATCTGGTGGTTAACTCGCTGAGGATGCGACCGGATCGGATCGTCGTAGGTGAGGTTCGAAGTGGAGAAGCCTTGGATATGTTGCAGGCCATGAACACGGGTCATGAGGGTAGCATGACGACGCTTCACTCGAACAGCCCGAGGGATACAATGTCTCGCCTGGAGACAATGGTGCTGATGGCCGGGATGGACCTGCCACACAGGGCCATTCGTGAACAGATCGCTTCTGCTATCGACCTGGTAGTTCACCAAGATCGAATGCGAGATGGTACCCGCAAGATCACCTCCGTTAGTGAGGTTCAGGGAATGGAAGGTGATGTGATCACGATGTCTGAGATCTTCAGATTTGAGCAAACTGGCATCGAGAATGGTAAAGTGATCGGCCGATTACGCCCAACGGGCTTGCGGCCGAAGTTCATGTACAAGATTCAGGAATCTGGAATTATGTTGCCACCGACTATTTTCGGGATCGGAACCCGAGGTCGGTAGAGTCATATCATTGATTGGCAACTAGGCTAGGAGGTCGGAAGTGGATCCGTTAATTCTTCTTATCGGAGCAGCCGCGATCCTAATGATTATGGGTGCTGGCGTTGCGCTGCTAACAGGCGGGCGTACTGACGTTGAAGATAGATTGGATCAGTACGTCGGCGCAGGCGGCACCACAGCAGCTATCGCGATTGATCAACCCCAACAACGGAAGGACACACAAGTAGCGGATAGGCTCGACAGGGCAATAGAAGGCCGGGGTTTTACGCAAGGAATCAGAATACGAATAGCAAAGGCTGATGCAAAACTACGTGTAAGTGAATACATTGCCATCCAGTTTCTATCTGCGCTCGCTCTTGGCGCCGTCGTCTATTACTTTCTAGGAAACAACGCCATCTTCACCACTTTGGCAGCCATTTTTGGCCTGTTCATACCCAGAATTTATCTTTCGTCGGCCGCCAAGCGTCGAATGCGAGCTTTCGATAACCAGCTAAGTGATACGCTTAATCTGTGGGTAAACGCGTTACGTTCTGGCTATAGTGTGCTTCAAGCGATGGAAGCCATCGCGACGGAACTACCACCACCTGTATCGGTAGAGTTTGAGCGGGTTGTTCAGGAAGTGCGTCTCGGCCTCGGCGTCCCGCAAGCGCTGTATAATATGCTACGCCGGGTTCCGAGCGATGACCTCGACTTGGTTATTACGGCAGTAAATATCCAGCGAGAAGTTGGCGGTAACCTGGCAGAGGTGCTTGACACCATTAGTTTCACCATTCGCGAACGAGTTCGTATTAAAGGCGAGATTCGTACGCTGACAGCTCAGGGACGACTTTCCGGCTGGATCATCAGTTTGCTTCCAATCGGTCTAGCGCTGGTCTTGCTCCTGATTAATCCGGGTTACATGGGCCAGTTATTTGAAAATGCCAAGCCATTTTTATTCGGCATTCCCTGTGGATGGATAGTGGTTGGCGTTGGCTTAGTAATGATGACGATAGGTATTATCATTATTCAGAGGATTGTAGACATCGAGGTTTAGACCCGAGATAGGTACCCTATTTACTTTGGATTTATACCTGTGAACTTCCTTTCATGGATGAGTAAGGAAGTTGACCCTTCTGATCAGAAGGGTGGAGGTTGATTATGTCGCCAGTTGTTCTCATTGCCGCTCTTGGTGCACTGACGCTCATCGTAGCCAGCATAGTTTTATTGCGGCGCGCAGAAGAAGATCCGTTAATCTCGCGTATTGAAGAGTACGCGATTCGTGATGAGCCGGTCAGCATAGAGGAAATCGAGCTTTCTCTGCCGGTCACCGACCGGTTACTCGTTCCATTACTAAGGCGGTTGAGCCAGCTCGTTATCCGTCTGACACCGCAGACGATGCTGGAGCGCTCTGCTCACAAGTTGGAATTAGCAGGCAGTCCTGGAAATATCTCAGCGGCTGAATTCTGGGCGATTCGAGGTATTGTCGCCGTCGTCTTGGGTGGGGTATTCTTCTTCCTGTTGGGTAACTTTGGGCAGGATCCTGGCAGGCGATTGCTCTATACAGCTGCCGTTACTGTCCTGGGGTTTTTCCTGCCTTCGTTATACCTTTCAGCCACCATCAGCCGGCGGCAGGAAGCCATTATTAAGAAGTTTCCAGACGCATTGGATTTGATGTCTATCTGTGTCGACGCCGGATTGACCTTTGATGGCTCAATGGCGCGCGTCGATGAGAAATGGGATGATCCCTTAGCACGTGAATTCGGTAGGGTCATTTATGAGATTCAGCTTGGCAAATCCAGGCGACAGGCTCTGCGGGATATGTCTAATCGCATGGATGTGGCCGACGTCAGTAGTTTTGTAGCTGCCATTCTTCAGGCCGAACATCTAGGAGTCAGCATCGGCCGCGTGCTACGAATTCAGTCGGAGCAGATGCGAATTCGCAGGCGTCAGCGAGCCGAGGAAAAGGCGCATCAGGCCCCAATCAAGATGCTTTTCCCTCTCGTTTTCTTGATTTTCCCGTCGATGTTCATTGTCCTCCTGGGACCAGCGGGGTTTACAATCCTGCGAAACGAAGGGATCCAGGCCGCTTTCGGCGGTTGAACACAAAGTCTGAAACGATCACGGGCTAATCCTACAACCTCACTGATCCAGATTTACTGGAAGGTTAGCAGTTGTCGACGGAATCTGCGCTACGTGAGTCGATCTGGCGCAAGGTCAGCTTTCTGTCAGATGCACTCATCAACGTTCTTCTTCCTCCGGTATGCGCGGGCTGCAATAAGGTCGGGAGCCTTTTTTGCTCAGAGTGCAGGAGCCAAGTGCAATGGGTAAAGGATCCGATCTGCCTTTCGTGCGGTAAACCGGGTATAACCGTATATAGTTTTTGCGACGCCTGTCATCGCCGTTCTCTCGCTACTACCCAGATCCGCGCCGCTACCTTACATGTCGATCCTGTCCGGCGCACACTACACAAGATGAAGTACGAGGGATACTTCGCGCTGGCAGATCCACTCGCAGAGCTCATGATCCAAGCCTGGTCCAGATGGCAAACACAAATTGATATGGTGGTTCCAATCCCATTGCATGCGGAAAGAAAGCGGCAGAGAGGGTATAATCAAGCCGAACTGCTTGTGAAGGCAATACGACAATCATTGAATTGGGACTGTGTGCCCGAGGCGCTACACCGGCACAGACGGACCACGCCTCAGGTCGGCCTCAATATCAATCAACGGCAGCGAAATGTTCGAGGGGCATTTTTGGCCAACGAAGGCATCGTTACTGGAAAGAGAATTCTTCTTGTTGACGATGTCTGTACGACAGGTTCAACATTAGATTCGGCCGCCCGGGTACTGCTCGATGCCGGTGCATTATCAGCTGATGCCTATTGTCTTACCACCGTTTCAGGCAGATACGATATATCTAAGAGCTAGGAGTAAATTATGGAAATCTCGATTAATACACATGGTGTCGATCTCACGCAGAAGCTGCAAGATCATGTCGAAAGGAAGACGGCGAGGCTTGATCGCTACATGCCAAACCTTGTCGAAGTAAGAGTCGACCTTTCTTCACAAAATACACGCAGCGCAATCGAGCGACAAGTTGCACAGATTACGGTACGAGACAATCGCGGCATGATCCTGCGGGCCGAAGAGCGAAACAGCGATATGTTCGCTGCTATTGATGCTGTGATTGACAAGCTCTACAGACAGATTAAGCGATATCGAGGAAAGCGCATTCAAAATCGTCGCAGTGGAAGTGTTGCCGAGGAGTACGTGATCGGCGAACCCCTGCCACACGAGGATGAGATGGAACTTGAGGAGCTGGAGCCTTCCATCGTTCGGCGCAAAAGTTTCCCCCTTCGTCCTATGGTATCAGAAGAGGCCATCGAGCAAATGGAGTTGTTAGGCCATAGTTTCTTTATCTTCTTCAACGCGGATGAAGAGGCGATAAATGTCGTTTACAAGCGCCATGACGGGAATTATGGATTGCTTCAGCCAGCGTTTGACTAACCATAATCCGGATTTATCCCTACCTGTAAGCGAGGGTTGGAGAACAGCGGTTAATAGCGAACTTAGTGAATCAATGAATTCGGGCAATCGGGCGACCAAGCAGCCTGATTGCCCTTTTTTAATGAAACCATGATTACAGCGGTTGTGATGGTTGGTGAAGGTGGTGGGGAGACCGAAATAGAATCCTGGGTTCAGGATGCGCGCCGGCAAGCAGCCCTGGATCTGACAGAGCAACTGGCGAATCAGTCTGCCATTGGCCAGCTTGTGTTAGTTACGCCTGGGATGGATGGTCTAGAAGAGGCGCCTATTACCCACCACGTAAAGAGCGAACCTGGCACGCTGCATGTCGGCCAAACCCTGGCTGAGATCGTCGAAAGGCAAGGCGCATCAAAATTACTCTATTTTGGCGGTGGATCGGCTCCATTGCTCGAAGACAACACGTTGGATTCGTTAGTAAGTAAGATGATCACCTCCAGCCAAGGGGTGTTTACGAATAATCGATACGCAAGCGACTGGGCAGGGATTGCACCAGCCTCGATTATCAGTGATTGGAAAGAGCGACTTCCGCAAGATAACATGATCGGCTGGGTGTTATCCACAGAGGCGGATCTTCCGATACACAGCCAGCAGATTTCATCGTCTAGTAGATTAGATATCGACGCACCGACAGATCTCCTAACACTTCGGCTGCATTCCCGTGTGAAGCGGCATTTACGCCAATTTATCGATAGCCTACCTTTGGATACAACTTCCCTTGAAAATGCTTTATCGGTTCTGTCTACTCCCGCATCGCATGTATTCATAGCCGGTAGAATTGGCCCAAGGATTTGGGCTACTCTCAACGAGGTGACGAATTGCTGGATTCGCGTAGTTTCCGAAGAGCGGGGAATGGTATCCAGCGGACGTCTGGAGAAGGGAGAGGTTTTTTCACTTTTGGCAGATTACATCGCGCGGGTGGGTTTTAACGGGGTCTTTAATATTCTATCGGACCATTCGCAAGCTGCGTTTATCGACACAAGAGTTCTGTTAGCCCATCAACGAAGCTGGCCTAGCAGGAATGATAGATTTCTATCTGACCTAGGGCTGGCCGATCAAGTAAAAGATCCCTGGTTACGCGAATTTACTGCTGCGGCACAGGGTGCACCCATCCCGGTCATTCTCGGGGGACATGGGCTTCTTTCTGGGGACATGCTCGCGTTGTGCGAAATCTTATGATATTGCGCTCGTCTCTATTGGGACGGTGTATATCCATTAGCATAGAATGAGGTTCTAATAGGCATGCCATACATACTGATAGTTTGCACTGCAAATGTCTGCCGTTCCCCTGTCGCAGAAGCGTTGTTGAGAGACCGTTTAAAGAGGATGGGACTCGACGAATGGGAAGTAGGTTCTGCCGGTACCTGGGCTTATCCTGGACAGCGCGCCGCTGAATCTAGTATTCAGCTCATGGGTGAGCAGGGGCTCGACATCGAAAATCATGCCTCTCGAATTGTTGCAGACAGTCTATTATCAACAACAGACCTGGTACTTTGTATGGAAATCGGGCATGCAGAGGCTCTGCGTGCAGAATTTCCGAAAGAAAGACACAAAGTTTATCTGCTTACTGAAATGTCGGATAGGCACTACAGCGTGGAAGATCCATATGGAGGTCCGCTAGAGGCCTACCAAGGCATGGTCGCAGAAGTAGCCACATTGATCGACGAGGGAATGCCTAGGATCGTCGAACTGGCTTCAGCCAACGAGAAATCACGATCTGCACGTGGAAAAGATGGGTAAGGGGGAAATATTTGATCATCGCCAGTTTTCTGGTCGATGAACAGGGTGGTGACTACCAACCAGTAATGAACTGCTCCCACTCCCCGTGGGTGGTTAGATGCTGACCGAATCGGTAGACAGCTGTTGGCTTTGGTTGGATAGGCAGTCGCTTTAGTCGCATATTCGCGTGCTCAGGCAACTTGCCTCCCTTACGCCGGTTGCACGAAGGACAGGCTGCCACAACATTGGTCCATACGTGTGTGCCGCCTAGCCGGCGGGGGATAACGTGATCTATGGTCAAGACATGGGAGCGATAGCCACAGTATTGGCAAGTGTGGTCATCTCGCCGGAGTATCTCTCGCTTGGTCAGACTTATCTGGAGCCGGGGACGCCGCACCATGTAACCGAGCCGAATTACAGAAGGAATGTCGAACTCAGCCGATGTGCTGCGAATGGTACCTCGACCGTTGAGCAATATCTCAGCCTTACCACCAAACACCAACGCCAGAGCACGCTTGGTGTTGCAAACATGTAGGGGTTCGAAGTTCACATTCAATAAGAGAACCGGTTCCCGTAGCTTGTCTAGCGGACTCATAACGGCAGGCAGTATAGCATGGGTTCTGCGGCGACGTCAATGAATGCGGTCACTTGTCTAAGGCCATTGGCAGGTGTATAGTGACGAAGTTGTGCGTAAGAACGTCCTGGAATTACTAACAAAAAACCAAGGGGAATTGGTTCTCCGCCTTGTCTGATCAGTGCGGATTAATCGATTAGATGACAACCATCTTGACGAAGAGGGATCCTCAACAATTCTCAGAGTTGAGCAATACGCAAATTCATCGACCATAATCGACCCGGTGTAATTCCACCGCTGACATAATTTTCGTCTATTGAGGTTTGCCCGATTGACGATTTCTAGGAGATACGATGAGCGAAAAAATAAACTGGATTCATGAGGAGATGGAGCGACTGCGGGAGGCCGGCTTATACAACACCATCCGCACGATTGACTCGCCAATGGATGCCTGGGTGGTGATTAACGGCCGGCGCCTGCTCAATTTCTGCGCTAACAACTACCTGGGATTAGCCAACGATCCCCGGATTAGGTCGGCCGCCCATCGGGCGATCGAGAAATATGGTGTAGGACCTGGTGCAGTACGCTCGATTGCCGGAACGATGTCCCTACACGTCAAGCTAGAAGAACGTCTGGCCGAATTCAAAAGAGCCGAAGCCTGTATTTCTTTCCAGAGTGGCTTCAGTGCTAACCTGGCGACGATTCCGGCGCTGGTTGGTCGCGAAGACGTGATATTCTCGGATGAATTAAATCACGCCAGCATTATTGATGGATGCCGGCTAAGTCGCGCGCGAGTAGTCCGCTATTCGCATACCGATGTTTCTGATCTACGTAAAAAGATCTCGGAAACCGCAGAATTCAATCGCCGCTTGATAGTTACGGATG
>JAUVOB010000201.1 GCA_030599405.1 Chloroflexota bacterium
AACCGCTTTTCTCCTTCTCGCGTTATGCTCTGGCCTTCTTTCCAGCGTTTATGATTATGAGCCTGTTTGCTACGACGCCGTGGCGTAAGCGGATGGTTGTCTATCCCTCTATCGCTCTCATGCTTTACTTTAGCGGACAGTTCTTTATGTGGGGCTGGGTAGCATGACATTCTCTGCACCCGATCGTTCACACGAAGATGGGAACCAAGAACCTCAGAAGATTCAACCTAAACTTGCTGTCGCTATCTTGTCTAGACAAGGTAAGTATTGGCTTGTGGCCGGATTAGCCCTGCTGGTTGTTCTGGCATATATCGGCATCACAATCGCTACAGACCAGGTGGGATTCCCCCTAGATGATAGTTGGATTCACCAAACCTACGCCCGAAATCTAGCCCGAAGTGGCCAATGGGAGTTTGTACCGGGCGTTGTCAGTGCGGGATCGACGGCCCCTCTGTGGACGTTATTACTCGCGGTCGGCTATGCGTTGGGGTTGCCTTACTTTTTCTGGTCCTTCTTGCTTGGATGGGCTTGTCTTACCTGGACCGGTTGGGCAGCGATGCGCCTCTGGGGGGTGCTATGGCCGAAGAGAAACAGTCTGGATTGGATCGTCGGAGTGGTTCTCGTTTTGAGTTGGCCCCTCGTATGGTCAGCCGGCAGCGGAATGGAAACATTATTGTTTATAGCGCTCGAGCTTGAGACGCTGTACCTTTATGGTTTGCACGCCAGAGGGCATGGTAGATCGACCGTTGGTCTCGGATTTGTAGTCGGTCTGTTAGTATTAACTCGACCAGAAGGTTTGGGGATGCTTGCCTTGCTAGCGGCAGGTATGCTCCTTTCGGGTTCAGGGTGGTCCGTTCGAATCAAAAATTCGGCCTTGCTGGTTGCCGGGGCTCTCCTGCCCATGATTCCATACTTTACCTTCAATCTCTGGTCAAGTGGCAACATATGGCCGAATACTTTCTACGCAAAGCAGGTTGAGTACGCTTCCGTCTATGCCCAGCCGCTGGCGACCCGATTTGTCCGTTTACTGTATCTTTCTTTAGGCGGAGCCGCTGATGGTTGGCGTGGAATCAGTGGCGCTCATTTATTACTCTTGCCGGGAGTTATCGTGACCGGGTACCGAGCTCTACAACGTGATTGGCGCCAGAGGGAGTTGTTTCTTACCGTACCGCTACTGTGGGCAGTGGGTCTTGTCTTTGTGTATGCTTGGCGACTGCCGGTAACATACCAGCACGGCCGATATCTATTTCCTACCATCCCTATCTGGGTACTTTATGGTATTAGAGGCTGGCTAACACTCTCAATCAATATCAAGGAGCGTATCGGATCTCTGAAGCGCGTTCATTTTATTCTGACCAGAATGGGAGTTATGACGTTCGCCGTCCTTCTCCTGATCTTTCTACTTCTCGGCTTACAAGTCTTCGCGCAGGATGTTTCGTTTGTAAATGGCGAAATGGTCGCTATTGGCCGATGGCTAGGGGAAAATACGCCATCGCATGCTCTTATCGCTGCCCATGATATCGGTGCGATAGGGTATTTTGCAGAACGACCAATACTGGATTTGGCGGGTTTAATTTCGCCTGAGGTTATCCCACTATTGTCAGACAGAGATGCCCTGATGGATTATGTGTCGGCAAGCCAGTCTGATTACCTGGTGACGGCGCCAGGCTGGACCTACGATAGGCTAACTGCCGATGCGAACTCCATACTTGAATTCTCGACTGGTTATATCTGGACCCGAGAGCAAGGAGTGAATAATATGGAGGTTTATCTCTTGTCTAGATGACCTTTCTCTGTTTGCCTGTGATAAGTTCTTCATGGTATACTGCCCTGGCTTTTAAATTGGATTTGTTCTCTCTCAGGAGGATGGCTGGTAATCGCCAGCATATAAATCGGCAAGTCGTGTCGTAATAAAAACATCCATGGGACTTTAGGCAGCGTGAAGGGGAAAAGCGTGTCACTGCACAGGATTATTATCGTAGATGACCACCCTGTATTTCGTCAGGGTCTTCGTGATGTGCTAGAGACGGATTCGCGATTGGAAGTTGTAGGTGAAGCAGCTACTGGCGAGATGGCACTGCAACTCATACCTGATTATGAACCCGATACTGTCCTGATGGACGTCAATCTACCGGACATCATGGGGCTGCAGGTAACGCGCAGAATCAAAGCTCGAATGCCAGAGATAAAATTCATTGTCATTACCGGATATGATGACATTGAGCAAGCTTTTCACGCGATTCGTGCTGGAGCTTCCGCATACTGTCCGAAAGATGTCACCCCAGAGACATTAATAGGTATCATCATGGACGTTCATGATGGCTATTATGTGGTCGGTGAACGGAAGATGACGCACGACGAAGTTGTCAAATGGGTTGAGGAAAAAGTAGGTCGAATTAGTGGCCCGCTTGCGGCTGATGCCGAGGACTCATTCATTCCACTGTCTCCTCGCGAGATGGAGATCCTTGAGCATGTCACACACGGCAAGAGCAACAAAGAGATTGCTTACGAATTAGGAATTAGTCATCAGACGGTTAAGAATCATATGACTGCGATTCTAAGAAAATTAAGCGTCGATGATCGAACCCAGGCTGCCGTGTATGCCTTAAGTCGGGGGTGGGTCAGGCTGGAGAAATCACGTCGCGATAATCCCTAAAGACGTTCTCTATCGGTTTTTTCTACTGCAAACCTCGCCCTATACAGGAGTGTAAAATCTATGGATGAGCAGAACGAATCCGTCGAGGAACTCACGATTCGAGGTCTAGTCCAAGAAACCTTCAGCGAACACGAGCGAACCCAGAACGAACTGAACGAGATCGGCATTTTGGTGAAGCAGAGTGCTGCAGAGGTGGAGCGGCTTTCCCAACATAATACGAGAGTTGGCACCTATCTTCGCCAATTACAAAGAAACTTCGATACGATTCCACGCGAAGACATCAAAGAAGGCTATGAGGCCTTGATAAATGCACAGCAGCGTCTTTTCACCATGCGAGGGCAATTAGAGAAGCTAGAGAGCGACTATCGCAACCTCGAAAGACTCTTTACCCTACAACAACATCTCCTGGAAGTAACCGAGGGAATGGAAGACGTTCCAACAGTTCGTCAACGTACCCGGGACCAATCTGGTTTCATACGTGTGATTCAATCTGAGGAAGCAGCTCGACAGAGTCTAGTCCGCCGTATGCACGACGGTCCAGCGTCTTCCTTAAGCAACTTTATACTGCAGGCTGAAATCTGCCAGCGCTTTTTTGATACGGATCCAGGGCGGGCCAGAGTTGAACTGAGTGCACTGAAGGGATCGGCTACGGAGACATTTAGGGAAGTTAAAGACTTCATCTTTGACCTCAGACCGATGATGCTCGATGATCTTGGTGTAGTTCCTACCCTTAGGCGATATGTCGAGTCGGTCGAAGATAAGAACGAGATCTCTGTATCAATATCTGTGACCGGAATCGAGCGCCGTCTCGAGGAACACATCGAAGTTTCCATCTTTCGGGGCGTTCAGGAATTATTGACAAACGCGCGCGTTCATGGCCAAGCAGGCAGTGTGCAAATCCTACTAGATATGGATACCGATCGGGTTCTCATCGTCGTTGAAGACGACGGAACCGGGTTTAGTATCGAAGAAGAAGGGACAGGCGACTCGAGCCGGCCGACAATCGGATTGCCAACACTTCGTGAACGCATTGAGATGCTTGGTGGAGCGTTGACACTTCAGAGCAGCGTTGGACATGGAACTCGAGCCGAATTCTGGGTGCCAGCAGTTGCCATCGAGGAAGAGGCCCTAGTTACCTAACGGATACTCTTTCCGGGTACCACAATCCTATTGTGTCTTCACAGGGGAGCCGTTACCCTATTCCTTACATATGGTTGGTCCATATACCATCAGGGAAGGAGGTGAGGGTAGATGCTCGATTTGACACGTGAGGACGGCCAGGGATTGGTTGAGTATGCGTTGATCCTTGTTCTGGTTGCGATAGTTGTAATTGCAATCCTGGCTTTACTAGGTCCAGAGATCGGAAACGTATTCAGCCGTATTGTAACCGTCCTTGGTTCACAAACATAAGAATCCGTCCGGAGAACAATAGAGCCCTGCCCTGCAGGGTTCTTTTTATTTCCGGAGAATTGGAAATCATGGCGGTTTCCGTATAGGCTCCCAGGATGTTGCGACACGAATTATGTAGATGCCCTCCTCACCCTGGACCGGACAACACACAATTTCTCTCGGTCAGAAATAACTAACGACACCAGTCTAGTCTCATTTGAGACCGGGCTAATCCCTGTTATAAATAGATTTATACATTAGTTACGAAAGCGATGATCATCAGTCGTATGGACCAAGTGGCCGAAAAAGAAATAGTTGAAACCCGGGAAATCGTGAGCCGCGAATGGGTTGCCG
>JAUVOB010000392.1 GCA_030599405.1 Chloroflexota bacterium
CGCTTCCAGAATATCAACCATTACTGGTGCGTCGTGTTCAGTCTTCCCTGCCATGTCCATATAAATAGAGAGGAGATTGGTTTCCCAATCTCCGGTTACTTCGTTGCGTTTTTTCGAACATCTAGCGATGAACGCTTGCTAATACGGAATTATCGGGTTGATGATATCCTGAATGATGATCAGCACCATTAGACCTAGAAGGAACAGCATTCCCACTAGATGCACCATACCCTCTCTTTCCGGTTCAATTCTTCTACCACGAACCGCTTCGACAAGTACGAAGAGAATCCTACCTCCATCTAGGGCAGGGATGGGTAGGAGATTCGTTAACCCAAGAGCAATGCTAATAAGGGCGGTAAAACGAAGGAGGGGAAACAAGGTAGCCTGGTCTGCGGATTGGGAAGCGACTTGTCCCGCCAGTTGGCTTATACCCACAACACTGAGCGGTCGGGCTAATCTTGGTTCGATCTGACCACGAATAACCATTACAGGAACCTGAACGGTCATCCAGACTACGTCTCGAATTTCTCCCAAAGCCATTGTAGCTGATTCGATAGGTCCAATCGCTTGGCCATCGCCGATTCCGGTTGCGGTTATCTCAATTCCTGTTTCGCCTTCAACCTCAGCGTCGAATTCACCAGGAAGACGAGGCGTGACGTGTAGAACGATCTCCTCGCTACCTCTCCGCACCGTCATCTCTACGGCTGATCCCGCGGATACGCTGATCTCATTCTTCAAGGCATCCATACCCTCAGACGCCTTATCCAACTCCAACCCGTCTCTCAGCTGAACAGTATTAACGCTGAGAATGACATCGTCAGGCTGCAGTCCGGCATCAAAAGCCGGCGAATTGTCGTTTACACCAGAGATGAGGATTTCATACTTTTCGAATTGCCGTGGACCCGTCATGAAGGCAATCCAAAGTATTACTAATGCAAAGAGGAAATTCGCGCCCGCGCCAGCGATCAAAGTAAAGAAGCGAGCTTTTTTTGATGCAGCGGCCAGCCCATCTGGAACCGATGGATCGTCCTCTCCGGCTGGTCGTACAAATCCGCCGACCGGAATCCAGTTGAGCGAGTAGAGCGTATCGCCTCTTTTGAAAAGTTTGACGGCACGAGGCGGAAAACCTATACCGAACTCTTCAACCCTGATACCCGAAAGGCGAGCGGCAATAAAATGGCCAAACTCATGCACCAGGATGATTGGTGTAAGAACTAGAATAAAAGCGCCAATTGTCCAACCAATAGACATACAACTACTTTCCTGACTATTTACTGAATACCAATGTTTACATTGACTGCAAATCGCATTATACGCTTCAGGCGACAATGCCGGCAACCACAGTAAAGAAGATTTTACTTTATTCTAACAGTCAGCCTGTAATTTCACTCACAACAAGGTCTTCAATCCTCGAGAACAATGGTGCTGGCCGGATCTAAGTACAGGGTAACCTCTGTATCAGGGTGTGGCAATGATACATCAGTATTAAAATCGAATTTGAGACTTAAGCGAGTACTTTCATCAATGGCGATCTCAAAAGTAACATCTTGATACCGCCCTCGGAACGATATGTTAGCCAGTATTGCACGAATTTCTGTGTAACTATCAATCACTGGGATATGCAGCTTGGCCGCTTCTGGACGAATGAGAAGCGTCACATGCTGGCCTATATCACATGGACCAGGAGAGATGAGAAACTCCCCAAAGGAAGTGCTCACTCGCGGCGGTTCTAGATTTACAACCTTTCCCTTTATGATATTTTCCATCCCTAGAAAGCGGGCGACGAAGACATTCTTTGGTTTTCTGTATAGGATGGCAGGCGTACCTTCCTGCTCGATTAATCCGGCGTTCATCACAAAAATCCGATCAGCAACTGCGAACGCTTCTTCTTGATCGTGGGTTACAAAAACGGCGGTTATTCCTTCTGGTCGATCCAGCATACCGCCAGCCTCTTTCAAGATAGCGCCCAACTCTCGCATCAACCTATCACGGAGGGCTCTATCTAGCGAGCCCATTGGTTCGTCGAGTAGTAGTAATCTCGGTGATGGAGCCAAGGACCTCGCCAGAGCAACACGTTGCTGCTCTCCACCGGATAGCTCATGAATCTCTCTGCCTTCAAACCCACTCAGGCCAACTAGTTCGAGAACCTGGCCGACCCGTATAGCCCGCTTCTCGGCGTCCCAACCCAACATACGTAAACCAAATTCAATGTTGCCCGCCACGTCCTTAGGGGGGAAAAGGGCGTAATCTTGGAATACCAACCCAAATCCTCGCTCATGCACCGGCATTTCGGCCAGCTCCTCGCCCTTAAAGAGCAGATTCCCGCTGCTTGGCTCTTCCAGGCCGGCGATAATGCGGAGTAGCGTGGTTTTGCCGCAACCGCTTGGACCAAGGAGGGCAACAATCTCTCCCGGCGTAATCTGAAGAGATACGCCCCGAAGAATGGGCTGATCATTGAATGACTTTTCGATCTTGTGGAGCTCAAGCAACATTAGAAAGTCAGAACTCTCCGATGTCAGCGTACCGGATACGTTCTATGGCCATGAATCCTACGGCACAGAGGGCCATAAGAATCGTACTCATAGCAAGCGCCTGGCCGA
>JAUVOB010000416.1 GCA_030599405.1 Chloroflexota bacterium
CCTTGGCCATGATCCTTCTATCCTATTTTCAAGCTAGTGCTTAACGGGCAGCTTCTTTTAGAACCTGTGCCGAAGCGTAACCGAGCCAATTAAGATCCTAGTCAACCGTTACCTTTCACAATAATACCCCGTCACCCGCTAGCTGTGTTCCTAGGGCGGACGGGGCAAAGAGCCCACGATGGGACTTGAACCCATGACCTCATTCTTACCAAGAATGTGCTCTGCCGGCTGAGCTACGTGGGCAATTTAGACCGCAGCTACGATGCTGTAGCTTCCAGTGGGCCAGGTAGGACTCGAACCTACGAAGGCTATCGCCAGCGGATTTACAGTCCGCCCCCTTTGCCACTCGGGACACTGACCCCAGATATTGCCATTGGGTTTATCTGTTCAAGCCGACGATGGGACTTGAACCCATAACCTATGCTTTACAAGAGCATTGCTCTGCCAGTTGAGCTACGTCGGCGACAACCCAGCGATTATATCAGAGAGGGTTCTTTATAGTCAACGCACACAACTACCTCTGTATACAGACCGAAAAGTATAGCATCGGATCACGGCTTTAGTCAAATGGCGACCAAAGGTATATTTGGCAGAAGGAATTCTAGGCCAGCAAAATGTTTTGCAGTATAATTATGTCGAGCTCTATGGATATTCCAGTCAGTCGTCTGAACCAACGTATGGCCCTGCAATTGCCGGCCGAATTCCCTCTCGGACTGGTATTTGTCGTTGGCGTTGTTGATGGGATGGAGCAAACAGACGAAGGTGATGATCTCGGTTATTTTTACCTGGCTGAAAACACTTACCACGTTCGCTGTCTGCTGTCAGAACGGGCGTCGACGGAGACGAAATTTAAGGATGGCGATAAGATCCGCGCCGGGGGGCATCTGGCATTTGATCCGCAGAAGGCCGACTATTACCTACTAGCCCGTGACATCGAGATGTTAACGGAAGCCGAACCGAAGCCAGTAATAGGTTCGGCCATCATAGCCGATATCGACCGTCGTTCACAAGAAACTGGCCTTGTACCAGCTGAGTTACCCGTCTGGGTAAAACAGCTTGCCCCACCTGAGTTGATGGCGGAATTAGGTATCAACGGTCCCGTTGATTCTGATGAGATTAAAGAAGCTGAAGTTCAGGTAGAAGACGAGATCTCCGATGAATCGGCCTCGTTTGAGCTTAGAGATGATGAGACGATGCTGACTATGTCGGACGAACTCATCGATTTCCTCTCGATGGCGATGGATAGCACGGAGGAAATTGAATTAACGCCAGAGGTTATTGCTCATCTCGGAACACCAACCGATCCAGAGATTCTGCTACAGGGATTGAGCGCCGCGGACGAAACAGATGTTGATGGGGAGTATGTCCGTGACGATGACACCCAGGCAGCAGACGGAGAAATCCAAGGCACTGAGAAGCCATCTGATAGTGACCTGGGTGCCGGGAATGAAGCAGAGAGGGACGGGAAAGGCCAGCTAGGTCTCGATCAGCAGGAACCTATCCCCGAGACGCTACAGGTTGAAGATGGCGATAATGCCATGGGGGATTTGCTAGCTACGGATCTGAAGATGAATGATCAATCCGATGCCGCGACTGGTCGTAAAACTTCGACCCCATGGCCTGAAATAGCAGTGGTAGTACTGATCCTGGCCGCGTTAATCTTGAGCTTTGCCGTCGTTTACGTATTTACCTCTCAATAACGACTAACTGCCCTTCAATATTTCAGCCTTAATAATTTTGTCAACCCTGAACGTGCGCTGATCCCGGCGTGAATCGCAATAGGTGATGAGGTATTGCTTCCCATTGTACTCAGTTGCATATTGGGGGTTGACGTTGTGAACCATCTTACCACCAGGTCCATCATAGAGAATCCGAAGTTGTTTTCCACTGATCAGTGCTTTGTCTAAGGGGTAGGGCAGGTCGATTATAGGCACAACCGGCGTATAGATTGGCCCACCCTGGGCGTGAAGCAAATCACCAACGAGTACGGTGCCACGTCTAGCCAACTCATCGATCATGCGTTTGAGAACTTCGGCCGTGGTGAAAACATCGCCCAAAGCTCGATGAGCACGGCCTGTACGGACACCAAGCATTCGGGCTATATACCCAAGGCTGTTGTTGCCAAAGTGGAAATTTCGGCGAGCGATCATCAGTGTGCAAAGCCATGGATTCGGAATCTCGTAATAATCCCTTCTGGGGTTGTAGATGCTCATAATATGGAGTTCCATACCCAAGAAGGAGGCATCAAATTGAGCGTTGTGGGCCACCAGCAAGGCTCCCTCCATTAGGGCGAAAATCTCCGCAGAGATATCTTCGAAAGATGGTTTTCCTACCAGATCTTCGTCGAGGATGCCATTGATCCGTGAC
>JAUVOB010000391.1 GCA_030599405.1 Chloroflexota bacterium
CAAAAGGTTGCCGCCTGATTCCAGGTCACGCACACCGCCGGCAATTCGGAGTCTCCCAGCTCATCAGCATCCTGACACGATAATTCTTCACAGACTTCTGCGTCCACGCACCGTTGGTATTGGTCTTCGTTGACCTCTGTTCTGTCGAGCCAGAAGCTGCTCACTTGCACGGTATGCTGGGGTTGCTCTATGGCGAAATATCTGAGATTACAATTCGTGTCATAGGCCAGGCAAAGTTGAAGCGCGTAGTCAACTTCATCTCCGTCGCTTCCCATTACAAACTCACCGCCGGGAACATAGACAATAACCATGCCATCAATCGGCCGCACCCGTGAGTCACCTAACGACGGTGTGGAAGTGGTTTCAACGGTCGGCACTCCCGGACTTTCGTCGATGGGGGGCGCATCAGAATCCGGCGATTTTTCCCCAGAACTGCATCCGGCGCAGGAAAGAGTGATCAGACCGACAATGAAGAGCCGCTTCTGTAGAACCAGCTTTCTGGAAAAAAGATAAGCATTCATCGCCAAACCAAGAATGGCGCTTCTGCGCCCGTTAACTGTCCAGGACTTGACTCAAAACTCCTCTCGTCCAAAACGCCATATAGCCACCAGTACAAAGAGTACCGAAAGAGATGAGGCGACGATCAGTGAGCTATTGGAGGGAATTGGCTGTTCATTGATAGCTAATTGGGCGAACTCAAGCAGGCGTTGGGGCACAACATTTGGAAGCCAGGGGATGGGTTTAGCCAGCAGCTGAGCCGCAATATCCTGGCCAATAAAAACCGCGATAGCGATGCCGATGACCGGACCTCGGGAGCTGAATATCGTACCCAACATGAGGGTTAGCGTGAGAAAGAAGGCAAGGGAAAGGGTTACCAGGGCTGTCGCCGCAGCAAATGGAGCGAAAGGTAAAAGCGCGCCTTCTCTCAAGGAGATCTGAGCATAGAACAATAGACCCTGTAATAGGACTATGATCACCAGAATGGCTAGCGCATTGGCAATCAGTTTAGCAAGAATAAAAGCACCGTGAGAAACCGGACTAGACATCACCCATTCTGCTGTTCCTGTCTGTTTCTCGCGGACGATAGCCCCCTGGGCAATGACGATGACGCCGATAGTCGCAAAGGCGCCGAAAAGAGTCACGAAAAGTTGTAGCGCTTCAGGGAGGGGAATGATCTCTTCGGGCTCACTCAAAGGTATCGCCCAAAGGATCAGGGCGATGAATCCGTTGATCATTGCCGTCCAGATGAGGATGTTTACCCACCATTTTCGTGTACCCCACCAGGAGTAGTTTTCTTTGCGAAGCATGTTGCCTAAGCCGTGAAGCCACCGAGATTTACTTACAGGCTTAAGCCCTTCCATGGTCGCCATCTTTATCTCCTTCGATCAAGCCCATGAAGATCTCTTCGAGCTCATACTTCTTGCGGCCGAATTCCGTCACCACGAGTCCTTCGTCGGCGAGTACCAGGCGAAGCAATTGCGCTTCGGCCGCCTCTTCGTCGACAACCCTCACCTGCCAATGGGTCCGGCCGTTTTCGATGTCCACATCCATGCCTGACACCCACTCCTGGCCCGCAATCTCGGCCTGAGCTCGGCTGGCATCGCCTTTGATCATCATCGTATAGACGGCGCCGTCGCTCCCGGCAAGTAACGTATCGAGGGATTCTTGGGCGATAAGCTGTCCATGATTCAGAATAGCGACGGTGTCACTAACCTGTTGGACGTCGTCCAGAATGTGCGTGGAATAGAAGATAGTAGTATACGCTCGTAGCCGTTCCATCACCTCTAGCACGTCTCGCCTTCCTTGAGGGTCCAGGTTGGCGGCAGGTTCATCCAAGATAAGAAGGTCAGGATAGTTCACCTGGGCTTGGGCGATACCAAGCCGTTGTAGTTCGCCACCCGAAAAACCCTTGATGGGACGGTCGGCCTTGTCAGAGAGCCCTACCAGATCGAGCGTTTCGGCGACCCGATCTTCTATTAGATTCTTCGGCCCCTTGTAAAAGAATCGGGCCCGGAATCGGAGCGTCTCTCTCGCGCTCATGTATTCGTAGTAGCGTGGATTCTGGGCCAGGTAGCCGGTCTTTCCTCGTATCTCGACGCTCTCGCTGACGATATCTTTTCCAAATACGCTTCCGCTTCCGGCCGTGGGCCGGGTGAGACCAAGTAACAGCTTGATGGTGGTAGTCTTGCCGGCTCCGTTCGGTCCCAAGAAACCGAAGATGGAATGCCTGGCAACCTTCAGATCAAGCGATCTTAGTGCTGCAACCTCCTTATAACTCTTGCTCAGTCCGTGAGTGTCGATAGCAAAGTTATCTGATCCATCAGCCATAATCACTCTCCATGTACTGAACTCTCTCTAAGACCTTCTGGTACCCTCATATACAACGATACGAGTGTACAATGATCAAGTTGTATTCGTCGACACCTGAAGGCTTTATTGACCGGAGGATGTGAGTTATCTGGTCAACGAACATCTCTCATCCAGCGCAGACACTAAATAGGCCATGCTGAACAGGTTACATGAGAAGACGCCCAAATCCAATGGTCAGTTGGGGAATTTCACGTTACCCACCTGGCCATAAAACGGAAGACATCGCCCTCTGCATTGACAAAGGTACTC
>JAUVOB010000126.1 GCA_030599405.1 Chloroflexota bacterium
AGCAACGACTGCCTGAGACGTTACAGCGTCAGGGTGGATTCATACCCGGTATCAGACCAGGAAAGAAGACAAACGATTACATCATGGCAGTCGTACGACGAATAACGCTGGTAGGTGCTCTATTTCTGGGAATCATTGCGATTCTGCCGGGAATTCTACAGTTGGTTGGCCGGATATTGAACATTCCAGGTATTCAACAGAGCGCAGTGGTGATAACCGGCGCCGGGTTAATTATTGTTGTCGGCGTGGTGATTGACACGATGAGGCAGCTAGAGGCGCAACTCCTGATGCGTCATTACGAGAGCTTTATATAGGATCCGTTTATTATGCACTTTGTCGTCTTGATGGGTGGTCCCGGCGCAGGGAAAGGAACCCAAGCGCGCCTCTTGCAGGCAGCATTGGGATTACCCCAAGTTGCAAGTGGCGATCTTTTTCGCGAGCACTTTGCCAACAATACGGAATTAGGCAAATTAGCAAGGCGATATGTTGATAGAGGAGATCTGGTCCCAGACGAAGTTACTATTGCGATGATTAAAGAACGACTGTCACGTTTAGATAATGCCGGCGGAGCGATACTGGATGGGTTTCCGCGAACTATTGCCCAAGCCGAGGATCTTGACCTATTGCTGGCCAATATGAACGAAAGAATCAGCGTTGTTCCCTATATTCATGTCGACTCGGATATCCTTTTGAAGAGATTAGCAGGTCGGTGGACTTGTAGAGCGGAAGGGCACGTCTACCATGATTTCTTCAGCCCACCGAAAATGCCGGGGATATGCGATGTCGATGGTAGCGAACTCTATCAGCGAGATGATGACACTGAAGAGACACAGAGACGGCGAATAGATGTTTATTTTAGACAGACGGCACCTCTTCTCGATTATTATCGGGAAAAAGAGTTGCTAGTCGAAATTGACGGTGAGAGGTCCATCGACGATATTCAGCGAGACCTTGTAGAGGTTATTAGGAGTGTAGCCTAGGCTACATGGTAATCTCCACTGTAATTGGAGTGGTAACATGAAAGTATCATCATCGGTAAAGCGGCGTTGTCCCAAGTGTAAAGTGGTTAAGCGCAGGGGTGTTGTCCGGGTGATTTGTGAAAACCCGAATCACAAACAGCGCCAGGGATAAATGACTGAAGCGACGCGTCAGGTTGTTGACGAACGGAACGAAATCGTCTGTCGCGTGAGCGTGAGATAGGGAGAAAAGATGGCTCGTATTGCAGGTGTAGATATTCCGCGAGATAAAAGAGTAGAGATTAGTTTGACCTATATTTACGGTATAGGTCGTTCGAGCAGTCAGAAGATGCTTAGCATGGCCGAAGTCAGTCCTGACACCAGGGTTAAGGATCTCTCAGAAGCGGAAGTCTCTCGACTGCGCCAGATGATTGATCAAGAGCTCGTGGTCGAGGGTGAGTTACGCCGCCAGAGACACATGAATATTAAGAGATTAACTGAGATTGGTTGCTACAGAGGTCAACGACATCGTCGTGGGCTTCCGGTGCATGGGCAACGAACGCGAACAAACGCCCGCACTCGCAAAGGACCGAAGAAGACCGTTGCCGGTCGTGGTCGTCGCCGCGGGGCTAAGAAGTAGAACATCTAGAATATTTTTCAGGAGAGATTATGGGCAGAAGAAGTCAATCCGGTTCGCGCAGAACAAAGAAGAACATACCAAGTGGTGTAGTGCACATTTACGCTACATTCAATAACACTATTGTCACGGTCACGGATTTAGATGGCAACACAATCTCGTGGGCGAGTGGTGGAAGCACTGGCTTTAGAGGTTCACGTAAAAGCACGCCTTATGCTGCCAGACTGGCCAGTCAGAACGCTGTACGGGCCGCGATGGATAATGGCTTGCAGGAAGCTGAAATTGTCGTGAAAGGTCCGGGTCCTGGACGAGAGGCTGCAATCAGGGCCCTTAGTGGGCTCGGCGTGCAAATTCGTTCGATCAGCGATGTGACGTCCGTACCGCATAACGGTTGCCGTCCTCCGAAGAAACGGCGCGTTTAATTGATTAGATTTGGTTTTATTCGAGTAGATGCGAATGAGGGAAGAAAGGTTGCCAAGCCCGTAAACCTCTCGCGCATATTGAAACTATTGGAGGCATAAATTGGCAAGATATACAGGACCAGTTTGTAAACTTTGTCGCCGAGAAGGCGAGAAATTGTTTCTCAAAGGGTCGCGGTGTCTTACCCCTAAATGTGCGATAGAAAGGCGCTCTTACCCACCTGGTCAACACGGTCGGGAGAGCCAGTATCGCAGGCGTAGGCCATCTGACTATTTACTACAGCTGCGCGAAAAGCAGAAAATGCGCCGCATTTATGGCGTTTACGAGCGTCAATTCAGCAATTATTTCAGAAAAGCTGAGCAAAGGGCCGGACTTACCGGAACCAATCTGTTGATTCTATTGGAAAGTAGGATGGACAATGTTGTGTACCGGCTAGGTTTTGCTGATTCTCGTTCCCAGGCGCGCCAGTTGATTCTTCACGGGCATGTCATGCTAAACGGTAGGAAGACTAATATTCCTTCTGCTTTGGTATCGGCCGGTGATAGCTTATCGGTTCGCCCTGAGAGCACTAGGCTAACATATTTTAAGACGCTCAAACAAGAGCTGGACGATAGACGTGTGCCTGGTTGGCTTTATCTTGATACCAATAACATGGCAGCCACCGTATCTCATCTGCCGACACGCGAAGACATTGACGTATCTTTAAACGAGCAGCTTATTGTCGAATACTACTCTCGTTAGGCGTATTTGGCGCACTATCCATTCGTGATGCTGCGCGATTGCAATTTGCTGTGATGTTTCTTATTCCGTTGGGGAGGTAAAACCTTGACGATAACAAATCTTGTTTTGCCAAATATCGAAAGTACGGCCATGTCTCGTAAGTACGCCAAGTTCTTGATCGGACCGCTTGAGCGAGGTTATGGAACGACAATAGGTAATTCCTTGCGTCGTGTTTTATTGGCGTCTCTTCCAGGCGCCTCGATCACATCGATACGTGTTACCGATGTTCCCCATGAATTCTCGGCCATACCTCATGTGCGCGAAGATATGATGGAGTTCATCTTACAGGTTAAGCAGATAAGGCTTAAAATTCACGATATCGATAGTGCTCGTTTGCGAATCGAAGTGCGAGGCGCCGGCGTCGTAACGGCGGCCGACATTATCGCACCATCCGAAGTGGAGATTATTAATCCCGATCTTTACTTGTTTACCGTAGATTCAGACGATGCACTTCTAGAAATAGAGATGACCGCCGAATCTGGTCGAGGTTACTCTCCGGCCGAGGAACGCGGGCGATTACCGCTTGGTGAACTACCGGTCGACGCCTTGTATAGTCCTATCCAGCAAGTTGGATACGAGGTCGAAAAAACCCGTGTAGGTCAGGTTGCGGATTATGACCGCATCGTCATGGAGATCTGGACCGATGGCAGTATTAAGCCCGAAGAGGCTCTTGCTCAATCAGCCCAGATTATGGTCCAGCATTTGAGACCCGTTGCGGGCATCAGCGAAGAAAGCTTGTTGCCTGTCGAACCTGTTGAGGTAGAAGAAGCGATTCCCAATGAGGTATACGATACACCCATTGAACAGCTTGACCTCAGCGTGCGCGTCTTCAATTCCTTGAAGAGAACAGGCATCACCAAAGTAGGTGAATTGCTTGACATGCTTGAGAAGGGTGAAGAGACGATGCTTGCCATTCGTAACTTTGGCGAGAAATCCTTGCATGAGCTTAAAGCTCAGCTAATGGAGAAAGGTTATCTCGAGGACGAGATCAGCGCTGAAGAAGAAGTGGTAGAAGTAGAAACAGAAGACTAGAGTAGCGGAATTATCCCTGTCTTCTTACGGTTAAGGGATAACGCTGCAGGCAACATAATGACGAGGATTGATTATGCGACATAGGGTACACGGCCGCAGACTAAGCCGGGATTCAAGCCATCGAAAGGCTCTCAGAAGAAATATGATCTCGGACTTGATTTGCCATGAGCAAATTCTTACAACTAGAGCGAAAGCCCGGATGCTTCGACCTGCCGCGGAGAAAGTGATAACAATTGCGAAGCGAGGATTGGCTGCTGGGGTGGATAATCCGGCGGCTGAAGTTCATGCGCGCAGACATGCGGCGACACGCGTCGCCCGATTCAAGACGATTGAAGACGAAGACGGCGACCTTTATGACATCGATGTCGTGCAGAAGTTGTTCTCGGATATCGCACCTAGATACACTGATCGACCAGGTGGTTATACGCGATTAGTGAAAACAGGAAAGCGGCCTGGTGACAACGCTGAGATGGCTGTGCTTATGTTAGTTGAGGATGAGTAATCGGCCGTAAACATCGACCTGATTCTTCGGCGATCGGTGTTAGATAGGTAATCATTCTCGAAAGAGTATTCAATGCGATATTGTGCCAAAGTTGAGTACGACGGCACAGGTTACTATGGCTTTCAACGGCAGCGAGAAGAGCCAACAATTCAGTCCGAACTTGAACAAGCTATAGCCGAAGTCTCCGGAAGCAAGATTACGATTGTTTATGCAGGACGGACAGATTCAGGTGTCCATGCATTCGGTCAGGTGATTGCATTCGATCTCGATTGGCATCATACAGTAGACGATTTGCATAGAGCGCTAAATGCTAGACTTCCGAAGACGATTGCGCTGAAGACATTGAACGCGGCGCGACAGGATTTCCATCCAAGATACGACGCGCAAAAACGTGTTTACGAGTACAACATTTACAACTATCCGGTGCGCAGCCCGCACTGCCGATTACATAGCTGGCACATCAAACGCCCGTTGGACGTTGGCGCAATGAATAACGCGGCGCAATTAATTATGGGTGTGCATGATTTTTCAACTTTTGGGCAACCACCGCAGGGTACGAACACTGTTCGAGAGGTGTTCAACTCTCAGTGGCGGCGAGTTGACGATCTGATCATCTTCAACATCGTCGCCAACGCGTATCTAAAAAGGATGGTCCGAAGCCTGGTTGGTACATTAAAAGCTGTCGGCGATGGATCATGGACAATAAAAGATTTTGAGCGGGCGTTTCTCGCCAAGAATCGAAATCACGCAGGACAAACTGCACCGGCATGTGGGCTTTTCCTAATGTCGGTGTCCTATGAAGAGGTAAAGCTAGGAGATTAGAGGATGAATAAAACACACGTTACAAAACCGGCCGAGGTCGAACGGCAATGGTTTGTCGTGGATGCTGAAGGACAGACCCTGGGTCGCCTGGCATCGGAAATTGCGAAGATTATAAAGGGTAAGCACAAACCTATCTATAGCCCTTCTGTTGACTGCGGTGACTATGTGATCGTTATCAACGCGGAGAAGATCAAGGTTACAGGTCGACGACTGGACCAGAAAAAGTACTATCGACACTCCGGTTACACGGGAGGGTTGACAGAGATTACGTTGCGAGACCAGTTGGACAAATACCCGACTAGGGTTCTAGATTCGGCCGTTCGAGGAATGCTACCCAAGAACAGCTTGGGAAGAAAAATGGCGAAGAAGCTGAAGCTATACGCAGGCTCCGAGCACCCGCATCAGGCGCAGCAGCTGGTCCCATTAGAG
>JAUVOB010000382.1 GCA_030599405.1 Chloroflexota bacterium
GTTACGATTAACCGGCCAGTAAGCACGGACCTGGAGCTGGCAAGGGTGGCTCACGCCCTGGACGGTCAACCTGTTCTCTTCAACAACATCATTGGATATCCTGGATGGCGTGTATCTGCCGGCCCCTGCTCTAACCGCAAACATTTCGCCATGAGCCTTGGAATTCCTGAAACCCAGTTGATTCACGAATTAGCCAGGGCATTGCGAGAACCTTTGACACCACCGGTACTAGAACATGGTCCGTGCCAGGAGGTTGTTTCAACTGATTTTGACCTAAACCGGTTGCCGATTTTGTTCCACCTCCCCGACGATGCCGGGCACTATATCGCCAGTAATGTCGTCATCATTAAGGACCCGGAACTGGGTCGAAATATGTGTTACCATCGACTTCTACGCCTGGATAATAGTCGCTTCGCTGCCCGTATTGTCGAAGGGCGCGGCACACACCAGGCAATGAAGAAGGTAGAGGGTGATCTACCCGTAGCGATCTGCATAGGGGTATCACTGGCGACGCATCTGGCGGCGTCAATGTCCCCACCTCCTGGAGTCGACGAACTATCAATCGCCAATGCCCTAAGCCCAACACCCCTGGTGAAGTGTCTATCGAATGATCTCGAAGTCCCAGCGAAGGCAGAGATTGTGCTCGAGGGGCGCATTACTAGAAATATGGTTAACGAAGGTCCCTTCATGGATTTGACGGAAACCCTGGACATTATTCGCCAGCAGCCGGTTGTCGAAATCGACTTGGTTACACATAGAAATGAGCCGATATACCACGCACTCTTGCCCGGCAGTCTCGAACATAAACTTTTAATGGGCATGCCTCGAGAACCGACCATATTCACCGAGGTCAACAAAGTAGCGAATTGTACAGGGGCGGTAATAACTCCTGGCGGCGCATCATGGTTACATGCTATCGTCCAAATAGATAAGCAGGGGCCGGATGATGGACGGAAAGCCATCGAGGCGGCATTCCGTGGACATGCTTCTCTTAAGCATGTCTGGGTTGTAGATACGGATGTGGACATCCATGATCCGGCAGCGGTGGAGTGGGCCCTAGCCACACGATTCCAGGTAAACAAAGATTTAGTGGTCTTGGATAACGAACCTGGCAGCTCGTTGGATCCTTCGGGGATTCATGTAGCAGGACAAAAGAGCCGGACCTCGAAAATGGGGCTTGACTGTACAATCCCCTGGGGAGCCGATTACGAGAAATTCCGGAAGGAGCGATACGGCGAAATAAAACTAGACGAATATCTGGACTCATGATGATACGCATCCCGACCTATCTTTCTCAACAAGCTATGCGCCCGTGGAGCCCTAATCGATGAACCCGCTGGCTTATCTCCCATCCCTCACTGATGAAAGCAGCCTGATTCAAGCTGAACTTGGTTTCGTGCTGCTTCTTTCCTTAGCCGCATTGGTTGCCATTATCAGCCGCAGGATCAGACTTCCCTACACCGTGGCGTTGGTGATAGTAGGCTTGGCTTTGACGCTGGTCCCAAATCCATTTGAATTCGATCTCAGCAGTGAACTGATCCTTGCCATCATCGTTCCACCATTGATCTTCGAAGCCACATTGAGTCTCAAGTGGAACAATCTGAAGAAGGATCTGGGAATCATCCTTATCTTGGCTGTGATCGGAACTTTTATCGGCGCATTCATCGTAGGTATCATCATCTTCGCTGCCGGTCGAACTTTGGTCCCGGAACTCGAATGGATCTTCTTAGCGGCGTTCGCTTTTGGGGCCCTCATATCTGCGACCGATCCGGTAGCGGTGATATCGCTCTTCCGGAACCTGGGCGTAAGTAAGCGGTTGTCGATATTGGTCGAAGGGGAGAGCCTCTTTAACGACGGCATTGCCATCGTTCTCTTTGGCATCGCCTTGTCAGCTGGCGCAGCAGTGGTTACGGGGGAAGGCGACAGTTTCTCACTTGGCACGGCGATATTCGACTTTATCAGGATCTCCCTTGGTGGTCTGGCGGTGGGGGCTACACTCGGCTATCTTGTCTCAAGCCTGATACTCAAGAATGTCGATGACAATCTGATTGAGACGGCCACGACGGTCGCGCTCGCCTTCGGTGCTTTTGTTATCGCCGAAGAACTGCACGTGAGCGGTATCCTATCTGTCGTTGCGGCTGGGCTCATGGTTGGCAATATTGGGTTGCAGAATACTTCACCATCTACCCGGATAACATTGGACAATTTCTGGGAATTTGGCGCCTTTGTTGTTAACTCCCTGGTCTTCCTTCTGATCGGCCTTGAGGCAGATCTCCGGCAGTTCCAGCTAAACCTTCCTCTCATTGCAGTCGCGGTGCTGTCAGTGATCCTCAGTCGAGCCCTCGTCGTCTACGGCCTTACCGGCATCTATAACCGGTTCAATCCCAGACGGTCGGTGTCTTTGGCCTACCGGCATGTGATGGTTTGGGGCGGGTTGCGTGGCGCAATCAGTTTGGCTTTAGCGCTGAGTATCACCGGCGCTACATTTGGCAACGAAGTCGCAAACGAACTGTTGCTGATGACCCTTGGTGTCGTCCTTTTCACACTGCTAGTTCAGGGTACGACGATTACCCCCCTTTTAAGTTACCTGGGATTAACCGATAGACTGGAACACGAAAGAGAACAGCAGCACCATCAAGCCATGTTATATGCCACCAGAGCGGGCA
>JAUVOB010000040.1 GCA_030599405.1 Chloroflexota bacterium
CGGGGACTGATCCTCGAATGCAAGGCGAATTGCCAGGCTAAATGATTGTTATTGGTCTGTTTGTGTTTCTAGCTTTGATAGCAAGGGATACGAAGATTGTACCATAACAATCACCGTTCTTGTCTCTTTACAAATTAGACTGCATCGATCGGTCCGTGTGTCCCACGATAACTCGCGCATTCAGGCTGGTGAGGTGATAATCAAGTGATTGTTGATATGGCGACGGCTGGCAGCGGCGCTATTAGTCGATTTAGACTTCGATGAAGAAAAAGCTACTCTGGCTACTGGCAATAGTTATCGTCTTTTTGCTTGTCGGGCCGTTTGTTATTCCTATGCCCGTGCAACCAGACTTATCGGCCGAGGCGATCGCACCAGGCACGGGGCGATTCTTGACCGTCGATGGAGTTAAGACGCACGTTCAGGATTATGGTCCCAGGGATGGTCCGGCAGTGGTTTTTATTCACGGTTTTGGCGGTTCGACCTTTTCCTGGCGAGAGACACTTCCGGTTCTGGCCTCAGCTGGATACCGAGCCATTGCCTTAGACTTGAAAGGGTTCGGTCTATCTGATAAGAGATTCGACGAGGATTACAGCCACGGGTCTCAGGCTGTTTTCGTTGCCGGCGTGATGGACGAATTAGGTGTGGCAAAGGCTACGATTGCCGGTCACAGCATGGGCGCAAGCGTTTTAGCCCATTTTGCCACCCTCTATCCAGAACGGGTTGATAACCTAGTGCTCGTCGATGGAACCTTAAACGTTGACAGTGAGGGTTCAAACTTTGATCCCCTTGGCTGGCTTATCCGATTTCCACCAGTTCGCCAGTGGGCTCGTTTCATCATGCGCTGGCAGTTGAATGAAGAACAGGTCACAGCCAGGCTTCTTACGGCTTACCATGATCCTGGATACGTCACGCCAGAAATCAAGGCAGGCTATCTAGCACCGCAAAAGATCAAAGACTGGGAATTGGCCTTGCTGGGCATCATACGTGATTCGAGCAAGAACAGCCTTGCTTTACCTCTTGATGAAGTTGTAGACGCGCCGATACTCATTGTATGGGGGGAGCAGGACACGTGGGTGCCCCCAGGCAGAGGAATTTCTCTCTCAGAGTCGTTGCCAGGAGCGGAGCTCTCTATCATCCCAGACAGTGGGCATCTGCCCATGGAGGAGCAGGCTGAGCTCTTTAACGAACGCTTACTTGATTTTCTCAAACAACAGAGCCCCTAAATTCTGAAAGATAGCCGACGCCCCCCCTATTTGGTGGTGACAACCCGCATTCGGCCTCGTATAATTGGTCGCTTTTCGGAGAATTCATGTCTGTAAATCAAGCCAGGAATCAAAGTGGGACAAGCGGCGCCCTCGTCCCTCAAGAGGTCGGGTGGCGGGCAACTTGGGCGACCTGGTCTGTCCTGTTCAAGTCCCGCGTCGTATCGTTGCTATTGATGGCGGCGGTGGGAGGGGCTTTTTTAGGAGCTAGCGGTTGGCCTGGAGTAGGAACACTCATTGTGCTGATAGTGACCGGGGGACTGGCTGCTTCTGGTTCGGCGGGATTGAACGAGTACCTAGAGCGGGAGCCCGATGCCATTATGGGACGTACCCGCCGGCGGCCATTGGTGACCGGCAAAGCCCAACCTAAATGGGTGCTGTGGGTCAGCATTGGCATGGTCCTTGTGCCGACGCTAGTCGTGTTGCCCTTTAATCCCGCGCTATCCTTCTTCCTATTCCTCGGCGCGTTCATCTATGTGGGCATATATACGATACTACTAAAGCCGCGCACGTTATTGAATATCGTTATCGGCGGGGCGGCCGGAAGTGCGGCCGTGTTGAGTGGCGGTGCAGCGACTGGCAATTGGCAAGAACCGTCGGTAATAATGTTGGCCTTGCTCGTTTTACTCTGGACGCCGTCGCACTTTTGGAGCCTGGCAATACTTTACCGAAAGGATTACGCAAAGGCAGGCATCCCCATGCTGCCTGTTCATACTTCGATGAGAGGATCTGCGTATTGGGTGATGCTACACACCGGCACGGCAGGCTTCGTCGCCCTCCTCTTGACCATGACACCCGAGCTCGGGCTGGCCTATCTCATCCCGGTGGCCATTGTCACAATCGATATGTTGATACGCAATATCCGCCTGATCAGAGACCCTTCCCCGGAGAATGCCCGATCCCTTTTCATTTCATCCAATATCTACCTGATGGTGGTATTGCTATCAGTTTGCGCCGGTACAGTGCTCCACAATATATGGTCTTCAATATAGGGGATGAAGGGTCATTTCAGCTAACTGGCATCGTAGCTAGAACCTCCACTTCATTTGATACGGCATCCCAGCATGGCTTTGCAGGCGCCTGACACCCGGCACGTAAAAACCGATCATCTTCTCCCATCTTGCTGTTATGTACTAGACCCGTGAATACGGCGTGAGAACGTCCCCTCAGACATCAAATTGTGCCTGGAGTAATCTTGCACACCCTTTTTTATTGTGCTAGTATCGCCATAGACCCTGCTGTGTGCGTGATGGGCTTCTAGCGTTGAGCCAACGCGCTTTAAAAGGGAATTGTATACGGTGAGGGGATGTAGTAGCAGCTGCGAGGCCGAACCTCCCGAAAATATTCCCACCTGCCATTGCAGGTCCCAACAAAGGTCGTCCACACGGCATGGCGGGGCCGTGTTTTTATGATATTAGATATTATTAACAGCCGGTGACCTGGCTATAAGGTAATAATTGGTCACAAGCCTCTGATCAGGAATCAGGGGCTTTTCTGTGTAAGGCGGTTCAAAGGACGATCAAAGATGGTTCGAGAGCGGATTGCCGACGACATATATGTGTTTTCAAGCCGTCGATACGCGCAGGTTACGGCGGGAGCCGTTCTGACTGGAGAGGGCGTTGTTTTAATCGATACCCTCTTCTATCCTGACGAGACGCGAGCTGTTAAAGAGTTCATCGAAAAGCGGCTTGGACTCATCGTTCGTTACGTCATTAATACCCATTATCATGCGGATCATACTCTTGGCACGTACCTCTTTCCCGGGGCTCAGGTGATCAGTCACACTCGTTGTAGGGAACTACTTGATGAGGTCGGTCGTAATGGCCTTGAGGAGATGAAATCCCAGTCGCCCGAATTTGAAGAGGCTGAAGTCATTTTGCCGGACGTGATTTTCGAAGCTGGTTGGTTAAATATCTATCTTGGCGGTAAGACCATACGGTTACTGCATTGTCCAGGACATAGTCCAGATCTGGTGTGTGTCATGGTTGTTGATGACCATATCCTGTTTGCCTCAGATGCCGTCATGCCTGTTCCGACAATCTTTGACGGCAGTTACTCCGACCTGACGAAATCTTTAAATGGGATGCTTGAAATGAAGCTGGACGGCGTTGTCCGAGGTCACGGAGAGGTGATTCTTCGAGGAGAGGTGAAGGATCTGATTAATAGTGACCTGAGCTACCTCGGTAATATCCGCCAAGCGGTCAAAGAGGTCGTCGATCGGGGTGAGCCAGAGGCGACTTTGGAGAGGATTTCTATTGAGAGCTGCGGTAAGTCTCGGCTGCCGCTGAATGGGTTTGTGACAGATTTACACCAAGCAAACCTTCGAAAGTTGTTTCACGAAATCAGCGACACGGCGTAGCCTTAGTGGCTTGGGGTAAGGAGCGTGATTTTTCCCGGAACTATCGCGTATTCAATGTGGCGCGCACTCTCACCCAAGATCTCGCCATCTGCGTGAACCGGTGTCGGGGGGTCACTGATGACTTCGATGTGCGAGGTGCGGGCATAGGTCACTTGGGGATCATGGATATGAGTGCCACGAAACAATCGGGCTAACAGATAGGGAATTTTGGCTTTGCCGATATCTGGTGCCAAAACGAAGTCAAATAGACCATCGTCCATCAGGGCGTCAGGGGCCATTGGAAATAAACCACCTGTCCGTGGGCCATTGCAAACGGATAGCAGGTAAGCTGGTCCCAGAAAATCACCCTGATCCCAATGCAGGTCCAAATGCCAGGCCTGTAACTTCGCCACAGCCTTGATAAGGGCCAGCACATAGCGAATGTTGCCAGACGTCTTAGTCATTCGAATATGTTCCAGCGTCACCATGGGCTCCATGGCAATGGCGCAGTTGTTATCAAAGAAATGGCTCTCTCCATCCAAAGATACACGACCAGCGTCGATTGGGACGGTATGACCTGCGGCTATTGTCTTAATCGACTCTGAAATATCGCGGGGTATGGCAGTCATATCGCTAAAATCATTTCCGGTTCCAAGGGGGATAACTCCAAGGGGGGCCGTCGGAGAGTCACCCGAGGCGGCTAAGAGGCCATTGACAACCTCACTGACCGTGCCGTCCCCGCCTGCGGCTACGACCACGTCATACCCCTCCTGCAGTGCGACGATCGCTGCTTCCTTTCCCCCACCAGGAAACGGGATGATCACCAGGTCATAATCCAAACCAGCTGCTTGACAGGCCTCCTCGACAGCCGGCACCTTTGATTTTGCCGCCCAACGATTGGCGTACGGATTTAACAATATCTTGACTTTCACAGAGGCGTATTAGGAGAGACTTCTGAGATTATTAGACGTCGACGAAGTAGGATTCGGCTGCCTGGTCTAGAATATCCTTTGAAAGCCTTGGTTGAACGCCCTGGTAGCTACTGATGTCAAGCACCTGGTCGATCAAGTCGCGAGGGTGGTTGGCGCGTAACTTACGCTTGGGTTTGACGTAGTATTGCTCCATGAGGTAGCGTAGCGCCTGGTCATCTTGAGGGACCATATTATTCTGGCAAACTCTGCGGAATATCGTGCGATAGCTATCGAACGACGGGGACGTAATATGTATCTTGTGCCTGATTCGACGGAGGAACGCCTCGTCAACAAGGTCAGCCGGAGGAAGGTTGGTGCAAAAAACGAGTAGCACGTTGAATGGTATTTCAATTTTACGACCCGTTCGGAGGGCAAGATAGTCAACCTCCTTCTCCATGGGCACAATCCAGCGGTTAAGAAGGTCTCGAGGACGGATCTGCTGGCGGCCGAAGTCATCGACCAGGAACATACCGCCATTGGCCTTCATCTGGTAAGGTGCCTCGTAATATCTGTTATTGGAATCATAGACCAGATCCAAGCCGTCCATCGTCAACTCGCCGCCGACGATTATGACCGGTCTCTGAATCCGTATCCAGCGCCCATCCATCAATGTACCTCGCCCGGAGCCGTTATCAGCCGCTTCGGAAGAATCGGGAACACTGACATGGTTGATCTCGTCATAGACTTTGATTATTTGTCCATCAACCTCGACGCAGTAGGGCACATACATCTCATTGCCCAGGACCATCCTGCCGATACTCTCGGCTATTGTTGTCTTTCCATTTCCAGGGGGACCGTACATGAAGATTGAACGTCCTGAATTGACGGCCGGACCGATACGCTTAAAGACATCTTTTTCCAACACGAGGTGCGAGAGAGCTTGCTTCATCATAGAAGGATCGACACGCAATGTTCTGGCCCCCTGGGCGCGAATCGCGGTGGTGTAATCGTCCCATGTAACAGGTGCCGGTCCTATATAACCGACTCTGTCTAGCTGTTCTCTTGCTCGATTACTCCCCTTGTTAGTGATGACATATAAGAAGGTACCCGCACGTAGTCCACTCGCACCTTTGACCTCCACCATCTGCTCCCTTTTCAGGAAATCCATAACCGAATGAATCACAGAGGTGAAAGGCAATGTCAGTTCATCGGCGAGTTCGAATCCGGTGATTTGTCCACGAAAATACATCGTCTTCAGCACCATGTCGGAGAGAAGGCCGATATTCAACCCCGTATCAGTGAGATTCTCTATAGCCGAGGGCTGCCATCCATCTACCGATTCTACTACTGGCGGTGCGAACGCTGTCATTGTTAACTCTCCAATCTTCGTAAGCTCTTTCTGATTGCCAAGCAATCCCCAGCGAACAACGCTAGGTACCTGAAAATTGCTTCTTGTCAGAATGCAATTGCGTGAAGGTTGCTGTCAGTTCCAGATATATCCTTGACCAAGGGTCCTGTCTTTCGTATCGAGATCACTACTTCTACTAACGCTAAGGATATATTGCAGCCCCATCCTACCTTTGGTAAATAGGAACAAAGCCCTATTAGGCTGCTGTCAGAGAGATGCGGATCTGCTTCTGGTCTTGTTTGGTGGCGGCGACCTGAACGTGGTCCTCAGCATCAAAATTCTCTTCCAACCACATGTGAACCGGTGTAGATAGGACTAAGCGAGCCTGGTCATTGGGCACTAATCGCCATATTGCGCAACCCTCATCAGTCTGGTCCCCATAGGTAACGATAACGGGTCGCGTCTCAGTTCTAGCTGTGAGGGCAAAAAAGGGCCAGTGATTTGGGGTTAGATTGATAAAACCACGGCGAATATGTAGCGGCTTTAGCTCACTTACATAGGTAAACTTGCCTAATTTGGCGGAGTCTAGAGGTTGTCTGATTGTCGTATCTTCGACTTGCACCACAGGCTGAGCCTTTGCCTTTGCGGATTTCTTCTTTTTTGACTTTTTCTTGCGAACTTGACCAGTTAGGAAGCTCGCAATCGGCATCAATGCGGCGATGTACTGGGACACATTATTCGTAACCGCTCCTCCCATTGCAGCCACTTTCTCAGACACGGTGCGTTGGCTAATGTAGATCGGCACAACCCATTGGTCCTCGCCATTAAGGTAATCGGCTCTTTCAGTAATTTCCGTAGCATCCTCGCTTGTTAGCGCTCTGGCTGGATTTTTATACAGGTCCTTGTAATGGGTCGTTTCACCTGTTTCTTCATCGAACTGCATCTGTTGAATGCGAAGGCTCCATTCCGGGCCTAACTCTTCGATCAGCCGGAAAAAATCGGACGACTGCAACTTGGTCTTCCGGTAAGCCTTCGACAAGGCGGATTTATCCGTAAGTATTAGACTTGTCTCAAGGTTCATTGGCCTGACGAAAAAGGCGATGTAGAGATCCTTCACTGGCTCCTCGTTGATCGCCAGGTAGGCGATCTGAGAGCCTCTATCTATCCCATGAACTGGGAACAAAGCCTGCATCTCCCTTGGTAGACTGTAATACAAAGCGTCGATGAACAACTGCAATTGGTCGAGCGCGAAATTGATGGCTGTCTCTTCGCCCGCCCACCCAAATGCAGAAAAAACGGGCATCGATAGACCGGAAAAATGATTAGCTTGCACCATGATTGTGAATCCTCACGTGAAACTCTCTGCCAGCGAATCACGAGCTTAAGCAGAGAATCGTGCGGTTATTATTGGGGTTTACTATATTCTATGTGGATCGACTCACTGAGATTTAGCCTATTAATAGCAATCAACTGCAAGTTGTCAAGTGATCGGCCTCCCAGCTACTGACTTTGTCCGGACTGTCATCTTATCGATTTGAAATTGCACAGGTGGCGTTGACACTGGCAATCTTATAGTCGTTTTGGCATCGGATGTGTGGAACACGCTTATTTGATGCGATATCCCAGATGGTCGTTGGTGAATATCCAGGCAACGATGGCACCTATCTCAATGGTTTCTGGCAGGTAGGTTTTCATAGTAATCGACGACGTTCCACGGGTGTGGAGCAGGTGCTTGGTTCGTCTCATCCGGCGGAACCTATCTTGCCAGACGCCGAAGTTTACCGGACGCAAATCAACCCAACCTTCACGGGCCCAGGTATCTACATCTGATCCTTCTAGCCTGATCTCGTGATGCAGGCTCTCAGGTATGTTTATTCTAGGGCCGCGAAGTAAGGTCCTTCCGTCTGGAGCTAGAATCGGGACTCCTATCGAAGTAATAGTCGTCCGCAGCCGCTCCTGCTCAAGGACATGGCTGAAGATGGTCTCTGATATCTCGGATGCAGGGGCATCGATGACCGCAACCAGGGTGCCGTAGTTGAGCTTCATCAGGTGAGCTTCGTACAACAGCTTTGAGAGCCCAGGTGGTCCGAGTTGTCCCAGGGCTACGCTGTGGGAATTAGTCTCTTCTTCAATGCGGGCTAATTTGTCCAGAGCTGCTTGTCTCAAGACGCCGGCCCTGTAACTTGATGTCATGACAGTGCTGTCAATGGCGCCAATAACATCATACCCTGTATTGCTTCCTTTTATTTCCAGTATCGCCTGGTAGGCAATTTCCTCAGGTGTAACAAACTCCATCTGGTTGATGTGGGTAATGGTTTCAAATTCACCACGGGCAAAGAAGCCATTTTCACCAGTATCGACGCCGGCCATTTGCAGTTTATCCAACC
>JAUVOB010000159.1 GCA_030599405.1 Chloroflexota bacterium
GGCCTTCAACCTGTGACGGTGGGCTTAGGCCAATTCTCTGGACGATTGCTCCGCCCATCGAGTGACCGATCAGGATGATGTTCACGACATCGATGGCTTCAATAAATGCTGCGACAATTTCGGCGTAATCACTGATCGACGAATAACCTGGGGGATCAGACCGACCGTGGCCCGGAAGGTCCATGGCGTAGACATTAGTCCCGGCCATATTCCGGAGTTCTGGCGGCCAATCCAGGTGTGAACCCCCTGCGCCATGGATCAGTAGGAGTGAATACTCTGACGCGCCGCGACTTTCTCGAAAGGCGAAGAATATCTGCTGACCCTTAATCGTTAAGTACGGCATGTTCTCGCAAGTCTACAACAACTTAACGGCCTTGTCCTACAAATCTGGGTCTTGTCTGGAGGCGTTCTAGATTGGTAACCTGGCATGCCTGCCAATATATAGAGCTTTCCTGGGAGCGATATCTGATGGCGAGTACAATCGTGTTGCCAGATAAGTAGGTTGGTTGACCTGCTAGATACCACTGGCTAGAATCCGCTTATTCGGAAGCAAGGAAGGAAGCAATGAGCCGATTAATCATCGAAGGGAGACGCGAGTTGAGCGGTACGATCACCGCTGGCGGAAACAAGAACGCAGCGCTCAAGGTCATCCCGGCGTGCCTCTTGACCGACGAACCCGTAACCCTACACAATCTACCAGATATCGCAGATGTCCGGACCGCGATAGAGATAATTAGAGATTTGGGAGCTGATGTTCTCGAATTAGGGGATGGGAGTTGGCGAATCCATGCACTAGAGATTACCAAAACCAGGATTTCCCCTGAGCTAGCTAGCCGAATTCGAGCATCATTCGTGTTTTCGGGACCAATGCTTGCCCGAATGGGCAGCATAACCCTGCCCGGCCCCGGTGGTGATGTAATTGGCGGTCGACCACTGGACACAAACATACAAGGACTTGAGGCGCTAGGTGTCAAGGTCGAACTAGACGACCAAGGTACGTTTCAAATGACGACACCGGCCTTAAAAGGAGCCGGTTATCTGCTTCAAGCAGAAGCGAGTGTTACAGCGACCGAAAACACTGTAATGGCAGCAGTTTTAGCGAAAGGGAGCACTGTTATAGACAACGCCGCTCGTGAACCGCATACAGAGGATCTGTGCCGATTTCTGAGTGAGTTAGGCGCACAAATCGAGGGAATTGGAACTAGTAGGCTGACCATTACTGGTGTCGATCGTCTACGTGGCGGAGAGTTCAGGATTGGCTCTGATTACATGGAGGTCGGCAGTTTCATTGGAGCGGCAGCCCTTACTGAAGGCGAGGTTCGTATCAAGAATGCCAATCCGCGAAATCTGGGCATGATAGATCAGGTTTATCGCCGACTTGGCGTCCATTGGGAAGTGGAGGGAGAGGATATCATAATTCCTGATGGCCAGTCCCTGGAGGTTGTATCTGCCCTAGGTGGGCGAATTCCGGAAATCAAATCCCATCCTTGGCCCGGATTTCCCCCCGATTTAATGAGCATCGCCGTCGTCATTGCATCTCAAGCCCATGGTTCAGTATTGCTTCACGATTGGATGTACGAAAGCCGATTCTTCTTCGTGGACAAGCTGATCTTTATGGGAGCTCGGATTGTTTTGTGCGATCCGCACCGTGTACTCGTTCAAGGGACAAGTCCACTATTTGCCGACCCCCAAGGGGTGACAAGCCCCGATATTAGGGCCGGAATGGCCATGGTATTGGCTGCACTGTGCGCTCGGGGGCAGAGCACCATCCATAATATCCAGCAGATCGATCGCGGTTATGAGCGAATTGATCAGAAGTTGCGGGCACTGGGCGCTCAGGTTACCCGGATTGACAATTAATGCAGGACTCAATAACATTTGACCGGCCCAGACCGCTTTAGTATAATCCTCAGTCGGCTCTGTCAAGAAATAGAGCAGGTTGGGCAGGCATAACACTTTTAGCTTGGTCAAGCGGCAGTGCTTAGTCAAGTGATCTTGCCAGCCATCAGCTAGCGAATTCAAATCCAGGGGCTATTGAGGCCCTTGTTTTTTGGGAGAATATATCAATGCCGAAGCGCACTTATCAGCCGAAGATTCGCCGTCGATTGCGAGTTCACGGATTTCGCAAGCGAATGAAGTCGAAAGCTGGTCGACGGGTAATAAAAAACCGAAGACAAAAAGGTCGGACGAGTCTTGGCGTCGCGATGAACAATCATGTCAAACGCGTAAATTGGAATGGAACGCGTGCAGCTAGTTACCGGGCCATGAAAGATGCTACCGGTGGCAAACACCGATAGGTTATGCAGCGACGTCTCCGTCTGCGGCGTACGGTAGATTTTGACCAGCTGCGACGTGGTGGACAGCGCTGGCATCATCCAATGATCCTTCTTATTGCCGGGGAGAATGATCTTGAGCATAGTCGGTTCGGATTTGCAGCGAGTCGAGGCTTTGGTAATGCCACCGCCCGTAATCGCATGAAAAGAATCTTACGTGAGATCGTTAGAAGTCGTTTGTCTCTGATTGAGGACGGATGGGATTGCTTATTCGTCGCCCGGCGAGCAGCGAATGGCGCGAATTTCGCGGAGGTGGAAGTCGCGGTAAACCAGCTCATGAAGCGGTCAAATTTACTGAAATCGAGGTCCGATATGAGAGTACCCGAAGTGGTTAAGTAAGGCACTCGCATGAAGCACGTCGCATTGATTCTCATACGCATATATCAAAATACTATTTCCCGGGTATTACCCTCGAGCTGTCGATTTACGCCGTCATGTTCTCATTACGGCTACGAGGCTATTAATAAGTACGGGACCCTCAAGGGGGGGTGGATGGCCATTACACGCATCGGCCGCTGTCACCCATTGAATCCTGGTGGTTATGACCCGGTGCCTTGATGGAGGTACCTTGTTTAAAACATTAAGACCGTTCAATCGGTCGGCAATATTTCTGCTCATCGTCCTTTCACTATTTATTGCGGGTTGTGGAGTCAGAGTCGCTAATAGCAATTGGCCCGGACTGTCTGCCAGCGGTGATGTCGCTTACGTCGCCTTCGGCTCCAGCGTGATCGCGGTAGATATTGTAAACGAGGAGCAAATCTGGACCTTTCCGGCCGAACCCCAACCAGGGCAGCAGTTTTATGCAGCTCCGTCGGTCGTGGAACAAGATGTTGTCGTTGGCGATTATGGGCAGACTGGCGGCATTTTTTCTCCTGGCGTTAAGGTCAGCGTCTTTGGTCTAAGACAGGGCGAGGGAAGCGTTCCTTCGGTGGTCTGGACATCGGCCGAATCTCTTATCAAGGACCGGATTATCGCTCCCCCCTTACAAATTGGAGATCAGGTTTTTATCGGTACTGCAGATAACTATGTTTACGCCCTTGACGCATCGAATAATGGGACGCTTCAATGGCAATTTGAGACGGGCCATAGCATATGGGGTCAGCCTACTTACGAAGACGGCATTCTCTATGTTAGTTCGCTCGATAAGTCGATTTACGCCTTTGACTCGGCTACAGGCGATATGCTTTGGGAAAGCTCAACCGGTGGATCGATATCCGATAAGGCTCGACTTAACAGCGATCTTGTCTACGTATCCAGCTTCGACAGTATGATTCACGCTGTGGACAAAGCCACCGGCGATGTTCAATGGACGGCCGAGTCAGAGGCAGGTATTTGGGGTGCGCCGGCATTTGCTGACGGCGTCGTCTTCTACGGAGATCTCAACGGCAATGTATTCGCCGTTGACGGAGATAGTGGCAGCGAGTTATGGAGCGAGAGGTTTGCCAGCTACATGGTCGCCGCCCCCGTGGTCAAAGATGGTGTCGTTTTCGTTTCAACAGCAGGTCTATTAGATAAGGAACCGGCGGAAAGAGTGGGATCATTGATCGCCTTAGATGCCGAGACCGGTGATGAACTGTGGCGTGAATCGATTCCTTCGCCCTTATTCACTACTCCGGTCTTTATACAGGATTCCATTGTTATCGCCTTTGTTTTCCAGGATGTGTTGAATCTGGTTGTTTACGACACGGTAGATGGCAGCGATCTCTGGACATACCGGCCAACGTCTGCAGCAGAATAGTAGTAAATTAGGTGACTTAACCAGCCGAAGATAATTAGTTCAAGTGGATTAATCCTATGTGGGATACCTTAGTAATCAACCCAATGGTCAACACGCTGTTGTTGTTCTATGACATATTGTTCAACAACTTCGTCCTGGCCATCGCTGTCCTGACAATTGTTATCCGCCTGCTTACTCTTCCTCTTAACTTGCGCCAGCAGAAGACGAGCCTGAAGATGCAGAGCATGCAGCCGCAGATTAAAGCGATTCAAAAGAAGTACAAGGACAACCCTTCCAAGATGCAGGAGGAATTTAAGAAGATCGGCTATAACCCTACCGAGAGTTTAACCGGTTGCCTTCCCTTATTGATCCAGTTCCCCATTCTCATCGGCCTCTACCGGGCGATAATTACTATCCTGGGTTCTACACCCCTCGCTCTTTTTGAATTAACTGACAGAGTTTATGATTGGGTTGATGGCTTTATACATACCGCCACCGTACTTCCGGTGGCGAACAAATTCCTTTGGTTAAATCTCGCCCAACCAGATCCTTACTATGTATTGCCGGTGCTCGTATTTTTGACCATGTTTATCCAGCAACGTCTCATGTCGCCGGCAAAAAAGAAGAACGATGACAAGAAAGGAAAGGACGAGTCGCCGATGGCAGGGATGACCCAGTCAATGCAATATACCATGCCATTGATGTTTGGATTCTTCTCCCTCTCATTTCCGTCCGGTCTATCAATCTACTTCATCCTTTCGAATCTGATCGGGATTGGACAGGGGTACATCACCCGAGCTAACATGGCCAAGGAAGAAGCGTCAACTATGACCAAGGGCGATATTGGAAGAACAACAGGTATACCAGATCCTGAAAGTGCACCAGTGAAAGGAACCACTGCTTCCGCTGGAAGCTCAAGCTACCGATCCAAAAGACAGTCAAAATCAAAGAGGAAAAAACGGTCCGCCAAGAGATGAAGTTACTCTGTGAGGATCTGAC
>JAUVOB010000164.1 GCA_030599405.1 Chloroflexota bacterium
GTGTGATCACCGAAGATGGCAACATAAACCTGGTCATTCATGATCCGTCATTGCCATCCTGGGAAGGCGTGCCATTGGCCATCCGTATCGTTCGCCTGGCCTCTGTTTTACTTGGAACAGCCACGGTCTATTTGACCTATCGTGTCGCCAAGGTAGTCGCGCCCACCAGGCCGGAAATATACCTTGGGGCTGCGGGGGTGAACGCTTTCATTCCTATGTTCCTGTTCATCAGTGGCGCAGTGAACAATGATAATCTGGTCATTATGCTCTCGTCGTTGGCACTGCTAATGATCATCAATCTTGGTAGTCATCCTGAGCGTCAACAAGATCGTAAAGGCGAGATCTGGAAATTGCTTTTGGTTGGTGTTGTTATTGGTCTTGGCGCTCTGACTAAAATATCTGCTATCGGTTTAATTCCCTTGGCCCTAATTGGAATTGCCGTTGGGCAACGGAAGGTCGTTGCTGATAGCGATGGCAATCCCAAGTACTCGACGATCATTCGTGAGACTCTGTGGCGATTTGCCCTGCTGATGCTACCTGTTCTCCTAATTGCGGGGTGGTGGTATGTTCGGAATATCCAATTGTATGGAGACTGGAGCGGTTGGAATGCCTTCATAGCTGTTCTTGGCAAACGGGCGACTACAGCTGGTCTTGCGCAACTATGGGATGAGAGATGGGGATTTATGCTCTCCTTTTGGGGTTTGTTCGGAGGGCTTAACGTACCAATGGTCGATTGGATCTATCGACTATTGAATATTTTGGCAATTGTCTCCGTGATCGGTTTCGTCGCCTATTTCATCCGATTGCTAGTGGTATGGTGGAGTGATCGCCGGACGCCTGGAAGAAAAATAGGCATCATCATTGAAAACATATTCGATTTCGTTGCCGACAACTTCGCGCTGATATTGTGTGTGCTTTGGTCAGTTGCCGTCAGCGCTGGGTTAGTCAAGTGGGCAACTGTGACGTGGTCATCCCAAGGCAGACTTGTATTCTCGTCAATATCAGCCATCAGCACGATCTTTGTTGTCGGACTGGTCGGGTGGATGCCGAGCTCGAAAGCGAAATGGGTACTATCTGCGATCGTGGGATTCCTATTCCTGATCAGCGCCGTTGCCCCGTTCCTCTGGATAAAACCAGCCTACGAAGTTGTATCAGCTGAAGCGGAAGACTTTCGCATAGCCAATACGAATTTTGGAAACTCAATGCGACTTTCAAGTTACTCGGTTGGCGTAGAGTCGGCCAAGCCCGGTGAGACAGTCGAGGTTCTCATCCAATGGGATGTACTTCAAGAGATGGATCGTGACTGGAGCGTGTTTGTCCATTTGAATGATCCTGAAACAGAGTTGCCGGCCGCGCAGCGGGATATGTATCCGGGGCAAGGGCTTTTGGCCACGACTTTGCTGTCACCAGGCGAAAAGATTATCGACCGGTACCTGTTGAAAATTCCAGAGACGGCCATCACTCCTTCAGATCTTGACCTGACCATTGGGCTCTATGACTTCCAGTCAGGTGAGCGGATGTTCACTGAAGAGGGGACCGATTCTGTTTCGCTTTTCGTTATCTCGATGGCTCCACAGCCCGGGGATATACCGAATCCCATATCGGTCAATTTCGAGAATATCTTTGAGCTCGTGGGCTTTTCCGTCGTTCCCAGGAGACTAACACCGGGTGAATCCATTGACCTGACTCTTTACTATGAGCCGCAGACTTCGGTTTCGAAGGATTACACATTTTTTGTTCAGTTGGTGGATGATGATACGACACGATGGGCTAGTCAGGATCTCATCCAACCAACGTCTCAATGGCAGAAAGGGGAGGTGCAATCGATATCATTCTCCCTTAGTCTACTTGACGAGACACCTTCAGGAATCCTCCCAATAATTCTCGGCATGTATACCAGAGTAGATGATGGTGGATTTGATCGACTTCAGCGTGTGACCAGTGAAGGGCGCTTAACAGATGACTTTCTCGAGCTGACCAGGATCCGAGTTGATTAGTCCTTTCAAGGTGTTAACATTCGGAGCACGATGAATCGAGACCAAATCGCGGCCATTGGAACAGATCGGATAGAGCTCCGGCGAGCCTTCGGTGTTGGTCTTATGGTGGGAGTGGGGGCAGTTGTAACAGGCCTCCTGCTCGCGTTTGGTGGACCGATCGCCGCAGCTGCTGTCATTGCAGCTCTAGTCGCGGTCTTCGTCGTGCTTCGCGACATAGAGGTCGGATTCTGGGGAGTGATCGCCGTCGTCTGTTTGCTCCCATTTGCCACAATACCTGTAGATGTGGGACTAACTCCGACATTTCTCGATCTGGCTCTTGGCGTGACGGTGGGTATCTGGCTGTTTCGAATGGCGACAAGTAGCCATCGAAGGATGGTCTCCTCACCGATAACACTGCCGATAGCAATATTCTTAATCGTTATTGTATACTCGTTCATATTTGGATTAGCCAACGGACCGCTTACAGCGAATCTACTTCGCCATATTGCTGAACTACTAGTCAGTGTCGGTTTTGTCTTGGTAATCGTCGATTTCTTCTCAATATGGGATCGAATTGAAAGAATCGTCAAGGTTCTCCTTGTAGCCGGTTCAGCGGCTGCATTCATTGCAGTCATCATCTGGATACTTCCGGACTTCACAGCCAACGACATTCTGAATTCGCTTCAGCGTATCGGTTATCCAGGTGGATTTGTAATTAGATATATTGAGGAGAATCCGGAGCTATCTGAGCGAGCCATAGGTACTTCTGTGGATCCCAATGCCCTCGGCGGCATGTTATTACTCATTGGTGCATTGGCGACGCCTCAGCTGGTGAGCAAGCGCCCCCTATTTCCTCGCTGGATGGCAGCCCTCATTGTTGGCCTCATCGTTATCGCTATAGTGCTGACGTTCTCCAGAGGAGCTATGGTCGGCCTACTTAGTGCTTGGGGATTTATCGTCGTCGCTCGCTACCGCCGCCTTATTCCCTATATCCTGGTAATAGGCGCTCTCTTGTTACTCTTGCCTATGGCGCAGGGATATCTTCTCCGATTCGTCGAAGGAATTGCAGGCCAGGATCTGGCGACACAAATGCGGTTTGGCGAATACCGAGATGCCGTGGCACTAATTGCCCGGTATCCTCTTTTCGGTGTAGGTTTTGCCGGTTCTCCAGACATAGATCTTTACCTTGGCGTTGCCAGCGTATACCTGACAATTGGCCAGCAGATGGGAGTACTAGGCATGTTATCCTTCCTGGCGGTAATTGTTACCGTCTTTGGATATGCTTTTCTGAAGCGGGCAACCCTACGCGAGGACGAGACCAGGTACCCGATCTGGCTCGGCCTACACGCTGCAGTGATCGGTGGCCTGGTCACGGGTATCTTTGACCACTACCTATTCAATATAGATTTTCATCATGCAGTGACAGTTTTCTGGATGTTTCTCGGACTGGCGATTGCAGCTACCCGAAACAGCGATCTGGGAGATTTGGTGCCAAGAGGACGGTTGTAGAAATTGCCTTTAGGTAAAAAAAAGCCCACAAGTAATTGTGGGCTTCTTATTGCTTTTTGCGTTAACAACGGATAGTTACGCTGCCGGTATGGGTTCCTCTTCAGCTTCCTCGATGTCATCATCCTTGTGCTCTGTCAGCAGGTTCAAAACGATCTCGCCTTCGACCTCGTCGGCTTCGACGATATCTCCATCTGAAAACCGGCCTGAGAGCACCGCATCAGATAGCCTATCTTCAATTGCCGACTGAACGAGACGGCGCAGTGGTCGGGCACCAAACTCCCGATCGTAGCCGTTCTCAACCAGCCAATCTTTAGCCGCAGCTGTGACTTCCATGGTTAGGTTATGATTAATTAGGCGTTCATTCACCTCGTCAAGGATGATGTCGACAATCTGGCGAATATCTGACTGGGTGAGTTGGCGGAAGACGATTATGCTGTCGACCCGGTTCATAAACTCAGGACGGAATGTTCGCTTCAATTGCTCAGTAAGCGATTTGTGCATCTCACTGTAAGCTTCTTCCTCCTCAACCGCATCATCCCTCTGGAATGCAAAGCCGAGGTTCGGTCCCCGCTTGATGGTATCCGCTCCAACATTGGATGTCATGATAATAATGGCGTTGCGAAAATCAACTTTGAGCCCCTTCGCGTCTGAAAGTTGGCCTTCTTCCATAATCTGCAACAAGATGTTGAACGCGTCAGGATGGGCTTTCTCAATCTCGTCAAAGACGATGATGGAGTAAGGACGCCGCCTTATGGCTTCTGTCAGCTGACCAGCATCATCGTATCCAACGTATCCAGGCGGTGAGCCTATCAATCGAGCAACATTATGCCGTTCCATGAATTCAGACATGTCCAGCTGGATCAATGCATCTTCAGTGCCGAACAGGAATCTCGCCAATACTTTCGTCAACTCTGTTTTTCCAACGCCGGTTGGACCAAGAAATATGAACGAGCCAATAGGTCGCCTTGGATCCTTTAGACCTGCTCTAGCACGACGGACGGCTTTTGATATCGATTCAATAGCTTCGTCCTGACCGACAATATGCTTGTGCAATTCCTCTTCCATATTGAGCAACCTGGCAGACTCTTCTTCGGTCAGCTGAATAACGGGGATACCAGTCCACATTGACAAGACTTCTGCGATGTCCTCGGCCGTTACTTCAAGTTCGAATTCAGTTTCTTGCTGACCAACTCGGAGCTGGTCAAGTTTGCGTTGTAACTGCTCCTCTTCCTCGCGGATCGTCGCAGCATCCTCAAAGCGACCGTCATCTAAGGCTTCATTTCGATTACTCCGTAGCTGGCGAAGGTCCTCGTAAACCTCTTGGGCGTCCGACGGTTGAGGCGCCCGGTACATCCGTACGCGGGACGAGCCTTCGTCAATCAGGTCGATCGCTTTATCTGGCAAGAAACGGTCAGTAACGTATCTGGTCGACAAGCTGACCGCGGCGTCGACGGCTTCATCGCTAATGGTCAAGTTA
>JAUVOB010000165.1 GCA_030599405.1 Chloroflexota bacterium
GAACTCCTGGCTCGTGGTCGCAAGGGACTAAGGAAAATAAGTGAAAATGGTGTTACTCGAGGAAAGGTAGCGGATTCAATCGCCAGAACGGCAGTAGATACGCTTGCATTCACAATTCGTAACGAGGATTTAGTCGAATCCGATCTGATTATTGAGGCCGTTCCTGAGCGGTTCGAGCTTAAACGAGCAGTGTTTGTTGATATTGACGCCATTGCCCACAAGCGTACAGTGTTCGCTGCCAACACCTCCAGCCTGAGTGTAAACGCGCTCGCTAGCGTTACAGTTCGTCCAGACCGATTCATTGGTATGCATTTTTTCAATCCCGCCCATATGATGAGATTGATTGAAATAATCGGCGGTGATGACACCTCGGAAGAGACGCTATCTTTCTCTGTTGAATTTCTGAAGGCACTTGGCAAGACGCCATTTTTATGCCAGGATACTCTAGGATTCATCGTCAACAAGGTAGCCCGTCCATTCTATGGAGAAGCTCTTCGCCTTCTCGGGGAAAATGCGGCCGACATCGAGACGATAGACCTGCTGGTAAAATCGCTGGGTTTCCGCATGGGTCCCTTTGAACTGATCGATCTCGTTGGTAGTGATGTGAACCTTGATGGTACGAAATCAATCTATAAGGCCCATTTTCACGATCCAAAATACCGTCCCCCATCCGTTGCGGCGCCGAATGGTCGAAAGTGGAAGACTGGGAAGAAAGACTGGGCGTGGATTTTACGACTATGGAAGTTGAAGTTAGCAATTACTAGAACCTATTTGTACGTGTGAAGCAATTGAGTCGCTGTACGATCCTCGGTAGTAGTAGAGGTTCGGATGGGGGCCATTCATCGCATATAAACATGTGTATTGCGAAAGGAGAAGCTTTCGTTGGATATTGATTCAATAGACTTTGGTGGCCTTGTGCAGTGGCTTGCCACAACTGGCTTGCAGCTCATGATAATCATCGCTCTGGCGGTTGTAGCCTACATCCTTCTATCACTCGCAAGCCGTCTTATTAGCCGGAGAATTCAACAACTTGATGATGTCGAAGGCAGCGACCTTGACAAGCGAACTGATACAATTCGACGATTGGTTAAAACCTCCGGCACCGTGGTAATCATTGGCATCACTCTACTAATGATCCTGGATCGACTCGGTATTGACATTCGACCAATTCTTGCGAGTGTGGGGATCGTTGGTCTCGCTTTGGGTCTCGGTGCCCAAACACTAGTAAAAGATGTGATAGGAGGTTTTTTTATCATACTAGAAGGTCAATTTCACATAGGTGATGTCATTGAATTTGATGGAGTAGTCGGAACAGTAGAAGATCTTACCCTCCGGGCTACCATACTGCGCGGCGGCGATGGATCAATTCATATCGTTCCAAATGGCGAGCTTCGGATAGTAACAAATCGTACCAGGGGTTGGTCACGGGCATCCGTAGATGTAACTATTCCCTATGATCAGGATATCGAACAAGCATATCAGTCCCTTGAGGAAGTCAGGGACAATGCAGCAAGAGATGAATCTATCGCACCGCTGCTTCTTGATGTGCTTGCGATTACGGGCATCGAAGGGTTGGAGGATTGGGGGGTTAGACTACGTATAACTGGAAAAACTCGACCGAACAAACAATGGGAGGTCCAGCGCTACCTTCGCAAAAAGCTGTTGGAGACTTTAGCGGCGAGAAAGATCTCGGTGGCCCAACCCTGGCGGGAGATAACCCTTTCTAAATAGATCGAGAATAAGAAGGGATCATGCAGTCGAAGACGATAGCTAATTCCCACCTTGATCGTGGAGCATCTGGAAGAGCCAGGCCAACATCCTTTTCTGACCCTTATTTGGAAATCGATACCCTCTGGCCCTCGCAGTTTCAGTGGCCAATCTCGAAATGAGCTCCGTTGTCGCGAGAAGTGCTTGCTTGATCTCCTTGGCGTCATAGTTGCTGTAGGTCTTTGTTAGCGTGGTGAGGGCATCGGGATCGGCCCATGCTTCCATGAATCGGCCGTTGTACCATGTATCGGCGTCAGTGTCCTTTGTTGCCCTTGCGTGCATCTCTACAAGCGCCTGTAGCTGTAATCTTAAGTCACAGTCAAGAACCGTGCGGCTACGGAATAACTCTCGTCGGCCGAGTAACATCGCGGCCTTAACCACCCTCATGAAAGATATATTGACGCCTTTCTCAAGATCCGTCTCCGTAGCTGGGGCAGATTCTGCTATGGTCCAATGCCGCTAGCCAGATCTCTGCGATAGCCCCTAACCAATCAGAATCATTCGCATACTTATCCGGATCAGTAGTGAAAAGAACAAGGTCCAGATCAGAAAATGCATCGAACGAGTTGCCGGGAAATGCTCGCGATCCATAAACAACTATTGCGCGTATATCCGAATATGTGGGAGCCCAATCAGCTATCCGTAGTTCCAGATCTAGATAAGGATTGGATTGCCGGATATGGGACATCGTATTTTATTGGTGGTTCCTAGGGTGGGGCAGTGCTACTTCCGTTAGCTATTTGACCTGCGTCGTTTGGTAGAGAGTATCTTCGGAGACGATGAATACGCGGTTGGGATCGCTAGTGACGGCAAAATCACTTGCCCTGCCAAGGAGCTCAGCTCCATACGCATCCTCAACTTTGAATTGGGCTAGAAATGTTCCCCCAAGGCTTATCTGAACCAGTCTATCTGAACCGGGATCGAGAACATATATCGATGAACTCAGTCCACGCCCGACGAACTTTACCGCAACAGGTTCGACAAGCTGAGTACTCATGCCACTTTCGAACAAGCTCTTTTCATCCCAGAGCATTCGACGGTTGGCATATCGACGAATTCTTCCATCGTCGTATAAGAGGAGGACGCTGCCATCTTCACTATGGATGGCCAGGTCGACAACGTGATCAAAGTCGATGTCCTCATCGAATTGGATTGACCTTTCGTCCTCCTGGAGGATAAAACCGTCACCATCCGGGAGATATCTCCAGATCTTGCCAGCTCCACTGTCAAGAATATACAGTCTCTCAAAGTAGCTGGTGATAGACGAAGGGCTTAACCAATCGATGGCAAATCCCAGAGGTACTGCGCGTGTGTCGGCAAGGTTCGGGTGGTAACTGAATAGGATACCCGCCTTATCCAACATAGCTAGACCGTCCCTACTTACATCGTTACCACGTGGACGCCACATTATATCGACGATCTCGCCGACAATCTGGTTTCCTACCGTCTGCTCGGAGGAGAGGATGATTTCCGGCGTACTCTCTTCAATTCCCCGATAGTTCTCGCTTGTCCGGTGTAGATATACTTGGTTGTTACCCTTATCCAAAGCAAAGAGTTCTCCATTCAATGGATCGCCCAAAACAATCGCGTTCAGTTTGGTTCCTTCTGGGTAAACATGCAACGGGATTGCATTTAGCCTTGCTACACCATCCATAGTATCTAAATCGGCGAGCGCTTCCGTACGGATTCTGGTTACTTCCGAATCACCCGGTCGAAGCTTTTCTGCATCTGCGGCAAGCTGCAAAACTTCATTGTAATAATCTACCTTGACCTTGGGATCGTCACCGCTCTGACGGGCCAGGTACAGGTTATCTCGCATCGCGCTTCTGAGATCGCTGATCTCTACAACGCTCCCCCGCTGAAAGTAAACACCAGCGACGACTAAGGCCACGGTCAATGGAATTCCGACAGCTAAAAACATCGGCATGGCCCATCCGCCGTATTCTTGCGACTCTTTTTGTGGAGGTCGGAGCCTAATGAGAAAATCAGCAAGCCAAGCGGTTATCCTCGATAGTCCTTTGGCAGCCTCTGACGTAGCTTTACGGGCAGATGTCTCAACTACTTCAACGTCCACCTGCGACATATGAGATCTCGCTCTGGTCCGATAGGATATTGGCGTTGGCTGATCACCTTCTCGTCGAGGTTCGCTTATAGGAGGAGGTAGACGACGTCCAGATACGTTCACCGTTGAAACCGGCAAGGCGTCGGGCAAGTAAGAAGGAGCATCCTCGGTAAACTCTATTAGCATTAGACGTGAGGAATCTGGTCCAATGATAGTGACCAACTCCGCCGTGCCTTCTTCAACATCACCATTCACCAGAACAGGTTTTAATTTATCCACCGGCAGGTGGGAAAGTCGGGGATCGGCAAGGAGAAGCATGTCGCCGCTCTGAAGCCAATTGTGATAATAGCGGATATCCACACCCGCAGAGCGCCCGAATGGAGTGGGTTGATCTATGCTTGTTACCGGCAGGCGCTCAATCCCAAAATTATGTCCGACCAGTGCAATCGCCTCGCCAACCTGAGCCACGTACAACTCATCCCTTCGCTGAACTGCGCATGTAATAGCTCCCTCACGTAAGCGGTCAGCTCCGTTTAGATTGTAATCTAGAAGTCTACCATTGGTCTTGATAATCGCTTGACGCAAGGCTGCTGTCACACTGCCAGATGTTTGGAAAAATCGAGAACTGATCGAATCTACGATGTCGTCCAGGAGAGGATCTTGTTCTATCGTGGGTCCGCTAAGAGTGACGTGAACGAAGAGAAAATCACTCTCTCTTCCCCTAACGGGCCTGGATGGCGCAGTTTGAGCCAGCAACCCGGGAACAGACGGATTCTGTTGTATGGCGCCATTCACGATGTGAAGTTGGCCAGTGACGGCTTGTAATTCCATTTGGGCACTACTATTTAGAATTAAGAGGTCACGCGATGACCTTACATAATCATAACACGAGAGTCCATGAGGGGCAATAATAGCTTTAGGCTACCTACTATACGAACTCCCTGCCATTTATCTTGTGCACTTGCATACTGGGGAAGCATATCTGGGATTGAGATATGCAGGTATTTGTAATTGGCTCCGCGTTAAAGAAGAGGTTTATGCAGTTCCTGTCAAAATTAAGGTCACCGGAGGTATTGATCTAGTCGTTAGCTCTCTCAACTACGCCAACAGAGTCCGCGTCTGGGATAGA
>JAUVOB010000095.1 GCA_030599405.1 Chloroflexota bacterium
GGAGCGATTCAACTCCCGGCAGTTTAAGACGTGGATCGAGGCGCTCAGACTGAAGGCTACTCATCTTTACAACCTGTACCTCAACATCAAAGACGTGCTGGCTGGGCGCTCTTACGATGCCAAGAGATTCCTCGTGTTGTATTCGATCTATGGCAACCTGGGGATGGATTGCCTCGTATTTCTTAAGGGCGTAGTAAAGGAAGTTCTCTCGGCTGCTGGGAACATTGCGCTCAAGGATGTCAGAATACTCGCCCTTCAATTCAGAAGAGCCTTTGTCATCGATAAAACTGACTAGATCGGCCTCCCGCACTAATGCGAATCCTGAGAGAAGGTTTGCCAGGCTGTGAGTATTGCTGGAAACGAAATAAATCGGATGATCTTCAAAATGGATATCGGGAACAACGTGGCAAACATGGTTCCACCAACGCCTTGTTGCCCGCCGGTAATCAGCAAGCGATCCCGCTAACAATCTTACAGAAAGAGACTGCTTCTCCTGGGCAATCGTAAGTAAATTACTCGAAAATTCCTCCCCCCAGATAGATCGTAGACGATCTAAATCTTCCATGGGAATCTCGCTCAATTCGCTTAATTTCTCTACCACGTGCTCAGATTGGTCGAGATCTGAGCCAGTAGAAAGCAACTGAATGATAGAAGGCTTTCCCAGGATCTGATGCAACTTCCTTCTTTCAATCTGATAAGCGGTCAGCGAAGGAATCATATCGTCGATATCAGACCGGCTGGCAATGTAGACCGCGATGGTTTCGTCGCCATCGAAGAAGTAATAGCGACGGCGTCCTGCGGCATTGACAGCTTCCCACGCTTCAACATCGAGATAGCCATGATCGGCGAATACTTGTTCCGATTGGCCCATAACGACAAGCCGGGCACGGGTCAGGCATGCAGGCATGCGGAGAAGTACGTAGATAAAAGCCGCCATGTCCGGCGCAGGATCTTTGGCACTAACATGGAGCGCAGAATTGATTCGTGTATGGGCCTCGATAAGTGTTTTTATCTGGACTTCTTCGGTACTCCGGAGAAGGGAGTAATACGTCCGAATATAGAGGGCTAGTTCGTCGCTTCTACGACTGGGTATTGTTCGATCCATCTGATTCGTCTGTGCTGAATTGCTACTCTACGTGAATATGCCCATCACCAGGTTCGACTTCTCCGATAATTGTGGCCGCCGGGTATAATTCTAGGAACGTACCGGTTGAGTCTGGTGGAACAGCTGCCAGCAACCCACCGGAGGTCTCCGGCGTCCACAGGATATCTTGATCAACGTCCGAGATACGCTTGCCAAAGGACACCCATGGAGAGAAATAGTGCTTGTTGTTATGCATGCCCCCCGGAATTTCCCCTGCAAGTCCGTAGCGTCGAGTTCCAGGGAGCCAATAAAGATCTTGGCTGAATATTTTAAGATCTACACCGCTCAAGTGGGCCATTTCATGAGCGTGGCCTAAGAGACCGAAACCGGTTACATCGGTCATGCTTATCACACCAGCTGCATCTGCTGCTTCAGCCGCTTCGTGGTTCAACAGCTTCATACTGCGCACAGCCTCCGCGACGTGATCGTCATCTGCCTGTCCACTCTTGAGCGCGGTAGTTATGATGCCTGTTCCAAGCGGTTTTGTCAGGATAAGCATGTCACCGGGTTTGCTTTTACTCTTGGTTTTGATTCTTGCCAGGTCGACCATTCCAGTTACGGATAAACCGTACTTCGGTTCCTTATCCGATACACTATGACCGCCGGCAATGACGGCACCCGCTTCTGCAGTTTTCTCTGCACCACCACGCAGTATTTCTCGCAGATAATCAAGGTTAAAGTCGCTGGGAAAAGCAACAAGATTGACAGCAATCAGAGGTCGACCGCCCATAGCGTAGACATCGGATAGGGCATTGGCAGCGGCGATAGCACCAAAATCGTAGGGATTATCCACTACGGGTGGGAAAAAGTCCGTCGTGATAACTAGCGCGCGTTTGTCGTCCAGACGATAGACAGCCGCATCGTCGGCCGATGCCAGACCGACCAACATGTCGGGATGGTCCTCCTCTTTGAATAAATCTCTTAGTGGCTGTAGCACGTACGCCAGATCGGCCGGGCCGAGCTTAGACGCTCAACCGGCACAAGACGCCAGGCTAGTCAACCTTATCTCTTTCCCACTTTGGATCATTAACGAACTACCTTCAGTGTATGGTATAGATCAACGAATGGTCGTCGACCAGTATACAGGAGGGCTCCGGATGGGTAAAGTAGCCTAGATGCCAATTGACGTCGTTATTCGCGCTCACTATAATCCCCGGTCGATGACAAAAATACCCCGATTGCTCAAGGTTGAAGAGAAGGCTCAGGATCTGCTCGAGAGATCGATCAGCCGATTGCTAGGTGAATCAACACTGCCTAGGGAAATCGCTAGAAAGTTGGTCAATCAGGCAGAACTGAGCCAGTATCAGGGCCGAGTAAGTGACCGCTTCTGGGTCCACCTCTCGCCAGGTGAGACGGAGGTTCTTCTTGGCGCTTCACCCCTCCTTGAAGACGATCTCTCTCGATTCCTGACCAGTTTCGCAGAAGACGCCGACTCTTCGCCTCTCGATCCTATCAGAGTGATTTTAGTTCCCGATGAAGGAGCTGCTCCAAGAAATCCCTTCATTGTGCCGGGTTGTGGCATCTTTAGAGCAGATAGCACCAAAGCGATGCAGGCTATTAACAACGAATCCTTGTTCGAGGACATGAGATCCCTCGATGCGTTCCTCATTGACGGCACCAGGCATATACCGCTGGATCGACCAACATCATCGATAGGACGCCACCTCGATAACGATATCGTTGTCGATCATAAAACCGCCAGTAGACGCCACGCGCAGATTCGATGGCGGCACGGAAAGTTTGCCATTCATGATTTGGGAAGCAAGATCGGAACACAGATAAATGGGATGACAGTGCGCGAGAGTGTTTTGAGCCCCGGGGATGTGATAACCATTGGGGAGCATTCCTATGTCTATGGTGAAGGCCTGACGCCAGTCGAGCATGATATGCGGTTCGACCTAACCGGTAGCGGTACGACGCAGGCGTTAGACAACGAGATTTCATGAGCCCGCCGGTCCTTCTTCTTGTTTTGCGTCTAACCGGAGCCATTCTGTTGCTCTGCTTTCTTGGAGTTATCGCCTGGTTTATATACCGGGATATCCAGCTTGTGACTAGGCAAACCGGGTATCAGGCAAAGCCGCAGGGAACACTGACTGTCTTGTCAAGCGGGACGGATTCAGTCCAGGTTGGCGACAAGTTCTCTCTTTCCATGGTAAACAGCATCGGCCGCGCCCCTGTAAATGTTATCGTGCTTGACGACGATTTCGCCTCTAACAGGCACGCACTGGTAACATGGAGTGGAGAGCAGTGGATGGTCGAAGACGTGGGGAGCAGAAACGGAACTCTGCTTAATGATTTGCCAGTTGACAGTCAGACAGTTATTGTTTCGGGGGATATACTGACTGTAGGCCGAACACGTTTTCGGCTCGATACATAATCAAGCTAGCTTCCTTACTAGTCGGATTTCCTTTCAGCGACCTATCTTCTTGGAAAGGACAATGAAGAAAAGGGGATTGTGGGCTGCTCTTTAGACTAGATAGGAGTGCGAACGGAGAGAAATGTAATGGGTTTTCATGGAGGCGGTTGGTGGGCATTTCTCAGTCATGATGAGAAGCAGCGTACCCAGGTAGATAGGCAGCTTCTCAGGCGCGTCTGGGTCTTCGCCAGGCCTTATTGGCCGAAAGTGATTGGCATCTTGGTGACGATTTTCTTGATATCCGGCATGTCGCTTATCCCGCCACTGTTATTCAAAAGTCTGATCGATAACGCGATCCCCAACCGTGATATCGCCCTGCTGAATACGTTGGCTATCGCCATGATCGCCATACCGCTTATCAATGGTGTTATAGGCGTCGTCCAGAGACGTTTGAGCGCCGAGGTTGGGGAGGGCGTGATTTATGATTTGCGTCGAGCCTTGTACGACCACATGCAACATATGTCGCTCCGCTTCTTTACCCAGACACGAACCGGTGAGCTGATGTCCAGGCTAAATAACGATGTCGTCGGCGCACAGCGAGCAGTCAGCGGTACTCTCATAACAATCGTTTCGAATATTGTCTCCTTGGTTGCTACCCTGGCGATTATGTTCGTCCTCGAATGGCGCTTAACACTTCTGGGACTGGCGATACTGCCCTTATTTGTCTTACCAGCCAGACGAGTTGGTAGGAAACTGCGCGATATTCGTCGCAAGTCAATGGAACTTAACGCCGAGATGAATGCTGATATGAATGAGACCCTAAATGTGAGTGGGGCTCTATTAGTCAAGCTATTTGGGAGGGAAAAGACGGAAATCGAGAAATTCGCGGACCATGCGGCCGATGTCCGCGATATCGGCGTTCAGTCGGCCGTCATCAGTCAATGGTTCTTCTTGGCTCTCGGCGTCGTGACGGCGATCGGTACTGCTGCTGTCTACTGGGCCGGTGGGCACATGGTGCTTCAGGGTGCACTTACCATTGGTACAATCGTCGCCTTTTCCGCGTACCTCACCCGCATGTACGGCCCCCTTATGTCACTCACAAACGCTCCTGTCGAATTCGCCCAGAGCATGGTTAGCTTCGAACGCGTTTTCGAAGCTCTTGACATACCGGTTGAAATTGAAGCAAATCCTGGAGCGAGAGCGATCGATAGGGCATCAGGTAGGATTGAATTTGAATCTGTTTGCTTCACATATACGGAAGGGGAAGACAGCACTCCGGCGGGTTTGAACGAGATAACCCGATTTGGGTGGGGCGCAGACCAGAGGGCGTTGCTTAGGCGAGGAAAACAAGGTGACGATTCTTCAGGATCAGATGAAAAATCTTCAAACGGAAGGCAGTTGAAGCGATGGGCCTTGGACGATATTAGTTTTTCCATGCTGCCGGGGCAATTGGTCGCCCTCGTCGGACCAAGCGGCGCAGGTAAAACCACCATCACCTATATGATTCCTCGTCTTTATGATCCTACATCCGGCCGAGTCACCCTTGATGGACATGATTTGAGGGATCTCACCCTTGAGACTTTGTCCGATAATATTGGTATGGTTACCCAAGATACGTATCTATTCTTTGAAACGATTGCTTCCAATTTGCTGTACGCCAAACCAAATGCGACCGAGGAAGAGATAACCCAGGCAGCGAAGGCAGCCAACATCCATGATTTCGTCAGTAGTCTACCCGATGGTTATGACACAGTCGTCGGTGAAAGAGGCTACAGGCTTAGCGGGGGAGAGAGGCAAAGGATCGCCATCGCCCGAGTTATTTTGAAAGATCCGCGTCTTCTGGTCTTGGATGAAGCCACTTCGCATCTCGACTCGGTATCCGAAGCCCTTATCCAGGAGGCTCTGCAGAGAGTTATGCGAGGGCGTACGAGCCTCGTCATCGCCCACCGCCTCTCGACCATCCTGGCAGCCGACCTAATCTTGGTTATGGACGAAGGACGTCTCGTTCAATCCGGCACCCATGACGACCTCATGGTGAGCGGCGGTCTCTACAAGACCTTGTATGACACGCAATTTAGATTTGAGCCAAATTCAGGCAGCAATCAACCAGAAGAAATCGTAGGGGCCAAAAGTTAGGGTAAGGCGCCCTGTGTTATCGGATTGAAATCCTCTGCCGGAGATAACGTCCCGGTAATCTGATGTCGGATCGAAGCCATATGCCTTTGCATCAAGGGTGACCCTTCGTCTATTTGCCGACACATTGTGTAGGCACAATAAACGGGAGCTGTCTCCGTTCCGTGTTCGCAAGACTGTAAACAAGGACTGGTTGATCTTAAGCACCCTTTGGTCGCCGAAAGGGTCGAACGCCTTGACTCCGGCCCGGCACTTCAGTAGTCGAATGTATCCACTGAAAACGTGATGTCGTAAAGAACTGGAATTCGACAGTTCCTCCACCAGTTTTTTTCGACCTAGTTTCTCTCTATTGATTGTCCGTGGTTCTCCACTATCTTCAGCGCCCGTAGTCCAACCTCTGGACCCGACAAGGCTGTGGAAATAGATACCGGGTAAGCCTTTCAATGCTAGCATTATCGCCTGGGACGAAAGGAATCTCTTAGAAATGAGCTCGATGCTCTCGTCGACGCGGCCTGGTGGCTCGAGGGCGTCTAGGTAGTTCATGTTCAGCTCGTAGGGACTTCGCGTTCCGTCCGGA
>JAUVOB010000065.1 GCA_030599405.1 Chloroflexota bacterium
AAATGACCAAGATCTCGAACATGCTGCGAGACTTGCCGGTCTTGTAGGTCAACTTGGATGTGTAACCGGTTTGGTTAGCATCATTATTATCGCGATCGCCTTTGCGATCGGCCGGTTCCTTGACAGCAGACTTGGTACAGGCGGAATCTTCACCGTCTTTTTTTTGATAGGTAGTTTTCCCATCACACTATACGCAAATGTCCGAATCAGCCTGGCGACGCTCAAACGCGTGCAAGCTCCAAAAGTTGAGAGCAAGGACAAGGAAAACGAAACTCATTCCGAGGAAGAAACGGAAATATTATGATTAAGAAGAGATACATCATTCTCGTTTGCCTAGTAGGCTTAATTGTATTCGGATGCTTTATCTCATACACGCTGCCGGCGCTGCCTTTCATCCAACTTCCAGGAGAGGTATATCCGCCCACCCATGGCGAATATCCCCTGGGAATTAGCGGATTGACAAACACGTTTGTCGCCGCGCTGTTCGCCTTTGTCATCGTCCTAACCTTGGGATTAAGCCTGCGCGCCCGGTCTCGGACATCAGACGAGGTCCCGACAGGCTTCTACAATTTCTTCGAACTCATAATCGAAGCCGGTATGAATTTCGCCACAAACCTCGCGGGCACCAAAAAGGCGAAGGATTTCTTCCCCATCTTCATAACCCTCATTTTGTATATCTTAGTCGCCAACTGGATGGAGCTGATACCCGGCGTAGACAGTATCGGTTTCGCGGAGTGGGTGCCCCATGCCGCGGGGATAAAAGCCGCTGAGGCGGCCGGACTCGAAGCGGGCACAGAGGCATATGATGAGGTGCTCCACGAAGTTGAACATTCAGTGGACGAAAGAGACGAATACAATTTCAAAGATGGCCCAATGCTGCTCAGGGCCGAAGGAAATGTGATCGGCGTCGGTGGAAACGCTGGCAACTGTAAATTTGAGACCGACGATCCACGGGCGGGCTGCGAGCCGGAAAAAGCCGACTGGACTATTGTGCCCTTCCTTCGCGCCGCTGCCACTGATTTGAATTACACGCTCGCTCTCGCCCTGGTAACTATGACCCTGGTCCAATATTATGGCATCAAATACCTTGGATTGGGCAAATACCTGCACAAGTTCTTCCCGATAGGGAAAAAAGACCTCGCCGCAATGGCCCAGAATCCGATCAAGGCCATCGATCCGCTTGTCGGCATACTTGAATTGGTCGGTGAGATCTCGCGGATCATCTCTTTTGCCTTCCGTTTACTTGGCAATATCTTCGCCGGGCAGATATTACTATTTGTTATCGCCTTCCTAATCCCGGTGGCAAATGTGGTTTTCTTTGGACTCGAATTCTTCGTCGGCCTGATTCAGGCCATGGTATTCGGCCTTTTGGCGGTGATCTTCATGGCCGGCGCGGCTGAAAGCCATGGCGATGATCACGACGACGAGCATTAATCAAAAACAATTCAGCAGCTCAAATAATGAGCATTAACGAGAACAAACTTCTTTACCTGGAGGAAATGAAATATGGATGAAGCAGCAGCTCTGGCGCTCGTAACCGGCTTTAAAGCAATTGGCGCTGGATTAGCCATGTTAGGCGCGATTGGCGCCGGTGCCGGTATCGGCATCTTGGTTGGCGGTGCAGTGCAAGGTATCGCTCGTAATCCGGATGCCAGCGGCAATATTCAGACGAACATGATCCTGGGCATCGCCTTCGCCGAAGCAGTAGCTATCTATGCTTTGGTGGTCGCCCTGATCATTCTGTTCGTACTATAAGCAGGCTTTGAACGAGAGAGGATGAAAATATGGAAGGTCTAGGCATTAATGCAGGCTATTTGATCATGCAGATCTTTCTGCTGATCATCCTGGTATTATTGATGAAACAGTTCGCCTACGGCCCGATAACACGGATGCTGGCAGAACGTCAGGCTCGTATAGCCAAAGGCTTGGAAGACGCAAGGCAAGCGGCAATAGCCCGTGATAATGCCGATGCGGAAGCCAAGATTGTCCTTGATGAGGCGCGGGCTGGTGCTGCTCAGATCAGATCGGATGCCGCGGTTCAGGCGGAAGAAACCGCTGCCGGTATTACGGCGAGAGCCAATGAACAAGCAAAGGAAATCATCGCCTCTGCCCAGGATGAGGCGGTGGAAGAGCGCAATCGTATCTTAGCTGAACTGCGAGGGCAGGTCGCTGGAATCGCTATCGCTGCAGCCAACAAGCTTGTCGGCGAATCGCTTGATGAGAAGAGGCAGCGAGACATCATCGCCGACTTCTTCGCTATGGTGCCGGAAGATGTCGCTGGCTTGAAAGGTGAGACGGCGATTGTAACTAGTGCGTTGCCCTTGACTGACAAAGAACGATCATCGATCAAGAAGACCTTAAAAGTCGATGAAGTTATGTTTAAGGTCGATCCGGGGATTCTGGGTGGTCTTGTCATTCGCGTGGGTGACCAGGTGGTTGACGATAGCGTCGCCAACCAAATGACCGGCTTAAGCGAAGCACTTCGCGGCTAAAGAATTCGGTAAAACTCCTATTCAGATGAAGACGCCATCATCGGAATGTTAATTACCTGAATAAAGATATATTGGGCTAATATCGTCTGGATATAATTTGCTCTCATTGATTGAGGAGAAAACGGCGGTAATTTGAAGTAGCAGTCGCCATTAGAAGGACCATAAGAAGAGGCCAGGGTAATCTATCCCTGGCCTTTCTTTTTTTTCCTCCTATCTCCCATATTGCTGTTGAGACAGCCTTGTATTCGTTCGGCAGACTCAACAGACTCTGACTGTTACGGAATTTTGCCGGTGTGAAGGGCAAGCCGGTAGCTCTATCTAATGCAGGACAAAAGATGACATTACTTAACATAACAGATGAATTTGTCGTTCCAGATTACAGCGGTACAACCATCGCCAACATACCGGCGACAATCGCGTCTCTACTGGGAGTCGAATTCGACGGATTACCTCCCTTAGCCAAGCCCCTGTGGGTACCTCTTGACGGCCACGTAAAACGTGTCGTGCTGCTTCTTCTCGATTCGTTTGGGTGGTCTTTGTTCCAGCAGCACGAGGCCGAATTGGCCTGGCTAGTCCGGCAAGCGGACGTCAGTGGAAAGATTACTTCGGTTTTCCCTTCGACAACTGTCGCTGCTCTAAGCAGTTTGTGGACCGGCTATGCACCAGGGCAACATGGGCTCGTTGGTTTGCGGCTATTCTTTCCCGAATACGCGGTCCTGGGCCAGCTAATCAGATTTACACCTAGCTTCGCGTCCTTCCCTAACGCCTTGATAGAGGCCGGCACCAATCCTATAGATTTTCTGGCCGTTCCTGGCTTTGGAGAGCACTTGGCTCGATCGGGAATTCAATCCCATGCCTTCAAGGGCCATAATATTGTCGATTCTGCGCTAAGCCAGATGCATGATAGGGGAGTCACTATTGAGCATGGCTTTGTCACTTCAGCCGACCTTTTCGTCCAGCTACGGGAGATGCTCGAGAGAACGGCGGGGACCCCTCTATACGCCTACGCCTACTGGCCGGCAATTGATACCCTCAGTCACATTCATGGTCCGAGTCACCCGTCAGTGGGCGCAGAGCTCCGTGGCGTGTTGAATCAATTCAAAGTCGAGATACTGGAGGCTTTGACGCCAGCTGCCAGGCGAGATACCGCGATCTTTATTACCGGCGATCATGGGCAAATCCTGACCACTCCTGAGCAGTTTGTAAAGTTGGACGAAGATGCGAGGTTGAAACAGTTACTTCTCATGCGTCCCGCGGGCGAGCCACGTACACCTATTTTATACGCCAGGCAAGGCAAAAAACGTGATTTGCTTGCCTATCTCAAAGAACACCTTGACCATGCCCTTCAGGCATGGGATTCGACCGAGGTTATAAACAGTGGAATTCTTGGACCTGATCCGATTTCAGAAGAGGTTGCCCAGCGACTTGGCGACGTCATGGCTACGATGCGCGACCGATATATCCTTTTAACATCTAAAGAATTAAATAAGATCGACGGATTCAAGGGCCGGCACGGCGGAATGACGGCCGACGAGATGGAGGTACCCTGGCTGGGTTTCCATCTGGGAGAGTAGAAAGCGTTCCAATTAATGGCCTGTTTAATCAAGTTCACTTGCGCCATGTTATTGGCTACCAAGATTGCAGGACTGCTTGACACCTCTCCGTACATTAGATAGCATCGCTTTTTGATACGGTTGTCCATCGTAAGTTTTTGCAGATGCGTAAGCAATATTGAGGCACCATGAGCTCCACATCCCCAAACAAGTCGAAACCCACGTTAACGGACCAGATGCGTGTTTGGACCAAAAGCATCATCGATCCTATTGTTTCTCTCTTGGCACGCCTGCATGTCTCCCCAGATCTGTTGACCATCCTGGGCATGCTTCTCCATATCTTGTACGCCTGGCTTATCGCCAGCGGTTATATGACCATCGCTGGAATCGCAATCCTTGTCTTCGTTCCCCTTGATGCGCTTGATGGCGCTCTGGCCAGGAAACTCGGTCGAACGGCCGGCAACTTTGGCGCATTCCTCGATTCGACTTCCGATCGGCTCGCCGAGATTATATTGTTCGCCGGGTATATCTATTATTTCGGGACGCAGGATGATCTCTGGATGACTGCTGCCGCCTACGTTGCCTTGACCGGCTCTCTGATGGTTAGCTATACGAGATCAAGAGCAGAAGCACTGGGCTTTTCCTGCAAAGTCGGTTTCTTGACTCGGGTAGAGCGGTACGTCGTCATCGTTGTGACGCTCATTATTGACCGGCCGGAGTGGGGTTTGGTTATACTGGCAATTGGCACCTACTTCACTTTCGTTCAGCGTGTTTACCATGTCTGGCGGCAATCCAAACGAATCGTCGCCGGAGAAGATCCTGGCCTAGAATAATTTCAGGCGCCCTGAGATACGCGGTTGGATCCCATCCAACCCTCGATAGCTTTACAAAGGACAAACATCTGTTTCAATGAAACGTAAATTACAGGTCGAACCCTACTGGTATATCATTGGCCTGCTTATTGTGGCCGCGGCGATTCTTTTCATCAACCACTTGGTAAGTGGAGAGACTCCTGATCGCGTAGCTTTAACAATCGCAGCCTTCAATTTCGATATTTTCTGGTACGGAGTCATTCTAGTCGCCGGTATTGGCCTGGGCGCCTACGTGTCCTCTCGCCTCGCCAGGGAGCGAGCTGAGCTAGATTTTCGCGAAGAGGTGCCCTCAAATCTGCGACGTATACCCATATCGGCACTGGATTTGCCCCAAGATATCGAGAATCACCTGAGGAAAAGCGGCATCGGAACATTGGGGGCTGTCTTGTACCAATGGGGGCTTAATTCCCAGATAATCGGGTTAAAAAAGCCCCAGAATGAGAAGTTGCTTGAAAGCTTAGCCGCCCAAGATGGCGTTAATGAACAATGGCTGGTCGATGCCCCGTGGCGACAGTGGAATCCTGATTACGTGTGGAGTGGTGTTGTCTGGGTGCTTATATTCGGCGTTGTCGGTGCTCGTATCTATCATATCCTCACCCCTTCGCCCAGCATGGCGGAGATAGGTATTAATTCGGCTTGGGACTATTTCCAGAACCCACTACAACTGGTCAATCTACGGGGTGGCGGGCTGGGAATCTATGGCGCCGTCATTGGCGGACTTCTGGGTATCATCGTGTTCTCTAAAAGACAACGTATATCGGCTATTGCCTGGTCAGATTTGGCCGTCGTTGGTCTTGCTCTTGGACAGGCGATCGGTCGCTGGGGCAACTTCTTCAACCAGGAACTTTACGGCCGGCCTTCTGATCTGCCATGGGCGATTAAGATCGACGCTTCGAACCGACTAACTGGTTATACTCAGTCTGAGATGTTTCATCCGACGTTTTTATACGCCTCTTTGTGGAGTTTGCTTACATTTTTCATTCTGCTAAGGCTGGCCCGGAAACATCGCCAGCGTCTCTATACGGGTGATATAACGGCAGCATACTTCCTTCTTTTTGCCATCGGTCGCATCCTGTTTGAACTGGTGCGTCTTGATAGCCGTTCCTTCGCGATCGGAGGCTTTGATCTCGGCCTGCCGGTTGCCACTGTCGTATCCATCGTGATTGGTGTGGCTATGGCTGCTCTGCTCCTCTGGCGCCATGTCCTCTCAAAGCCCACTGCCAAGGCCTAATTGATGATCGAGACTCTAGGTCTGACGAAGCAATTTGACGATTTCACCGCGGTAAACAAGCTAACAATTAATATCCCCTCGGGCCAGTTACTTGCCTTGCTAGGTCCAAACGGAGCCGGAAAAACGACAACCGTGCGAATGCTGAGCGCGATTTTACGGCCTACACGAGGCAGGGCTTTTATTAATGGTCGTGATGTTGTACAAGAAGCAGATCTTGTTAGACGCGAAATTGGGTTACTTACCGAGCAGCCCGGTCTCTATTCCCGGTCGACAGGCTTAGAATATCTCCAGTTTTTTGGAAGCCTCTACGGCATGGACAAAGCTGACTCGCATGAACGGAGTAGGCATCTATTCGAGCGATTCGGTATGGCTAAATATGAGTTTCACCGGATTGGCGAGTACTCCAAGGGAATGCGTCAGAAAATCGGGCTCATGCGAGCCATGTTACACAAACCAAATGTGTTATTGCTCGACGAACCAACGTCTGCCATGGATCCCCATAGCGCCAAACTGGTACGAGATGCGATCATCGAGCTACGTGATGATAAGCGCGCGATCATCGTTTGTACACATAATTTGGCCGAGGCGGAGCTGCTGGCTGATAAGATCGCCATAATTAGTCAGGGGCGAATCATCGCCCAAGGAGATCCGGAGGCATTGAAACAGCAACTTCTTGGAAGACGTCTGTTTGAGGTTCGACTCGATAGAAGTGTCGATGGCCAACTTGGCGGAATAGACAAGATTATTGACATCGAGTCATTCGAGGACACTATCCTTCGTTACCGGACAGATGAGCCAGAAACCATGAATCCGCAGTTAGTGAGGTACCTGACCGACCAGGGTCTGGGTATCGTTTCGCTTCAAGAGTTATCGGCGAGCCTGGAGCAAGTTTATTTACAGGTCGTCGAGGCTGATATGACCGAGGGTCATTCGAGCAGAGGTACGAGCGGAGGCGAAGGGATCCAGGTCCATAATGCATCAGAATGAGTTATATTTACATAATCCATTTAGGGTCGTGATAGTTGCTTAAGTAGAGTAGTTCGATGCTTGCCTTTAGAAACCGGGATATTTTCGGAATTAAAGATTTACGAATCTCGCTCATTATCACTCGCCGAGAGGTTCGAGACGCCTTTCGAGATTGGCGAATCATAATACCGATCGTTGTATTAACCCTTGGTT
>JAUVOB010000448.1 GCA_030599405.1 Chloroflexota bacterium
CCGAGTATAAGATCAAGATCCTCGGCGAGGCCAGTGGCAAAGAAATCAGTAACATGCCTGCCTGCGCTAAAGGCGACGGTCGCTCCTACGGATTCAATCTCCTCAAAGATCTCGTCAAATGCTCGGCTCTTGGTACCCCGCATTAGCATCTCAGCCGTGTAGTTGGCCAACCCAGCTATAACTCGAGTCTCTACAAGGGCACCTGCTCGTACCAGCCCGTCTATGATAATAGATTGAGATGCTTCATTTTTATAAATCAGCACCGTAATACCGTTATCAAGCTCGAATCGATGAATTGTGTCAGGACCGGGAAAAGAATTGTCAAGCATAATATCTCCAAATATCCTCTAAGTAAGGAGACTGGTGGCTCATCCGATAATGATGCCATCGGCGATCGATTGCTGGTGTTGGTTCTACAGATAAATCACGGGTATCGAAATGCGGTACGCCTGTTCCTAAAATAATACCATTCGTAATCATGCGAGCCAATCGCTACCTGAACCACTCAATTCCCTTTTCATTGAACTGCCGCAACGTCTTCCCGCTTGACAACAAACAGGGATAGGTCATCGGTCTGATCTTGCTCACCGGAAAAATCCTCAACCGCGTCAACGATAGCATTCAATATCTCGGTGGCAGTACCTGTCGCGGTACTAGCCACTACATCACGTAATCGCTCCTCACCAAATTCTTCGTAATCCACATTGAAAGCCTCTGTCACCCCGTCCGTATAGAAGACTACCACATCATCAGAGCTGATTTTGATATGTCGCTCTTCTAGCGAGATTTCGTCAAGCACACAAAGAACTATCCCCTTGGCCGAAAGTCTCGTAAATATCCCATCAGACGCGCTGTACCAGAGTGGCGGATTGTGCCCGGCGTTGGCAAATGTTAATTGCCCATTATTGGTATCCAATATGCCGTAAAAAGCGCTTAGAAAGAGACCTGACTCTGATTCAGCCAGGATCAGTTTGTTCGCCTCTTGAAGAGTAGAGGCCGGGTCCAAACCGCTTAGAGCTGCACTCCGGATTAGCGTGCGACTTACGCCCATAAATAAGGCCGCCGGTACACCCTTATCAGCGACATCGGCGATGACTAATCCGATACGACCGGGCTTATCCGGTAGCCCGAAGAAATCGTAAAAATCACCGCCAACCTGGCGGGCTGCCTTGTACGCGTCACAGAACAACCACCCCTCAACCGATGGACATGATTTGGGCAACAGACTCAACTGGATCTGTCTGCCAATGGCTAGTTCTTCCTCCATCCGCTGTCTTATTAGATCGTCACGATGGAGACGGGTTTTTTCTATAGCAATAGCTGCCTGGTTCGCCAGTAGCTGCAAGAAACGAATCTCGTCCTCCGAAAAATTCCTAGCCTCTCTCGACTGTATGACCAGTGTGCCAATTGATCGACCCTGTACGATCAAAGGAGTGATGGCGATAGCTTTGAACTTCTCCGCTTCGACCCAATCTGCAGTCCACTTCGAGATCTCAGCGCTGCCATCTTCAAGGTTGAGCGTCAGCGGTCTCTGAGAGAGCATAACCTGACCCGATCGGCTTTGTTCATCAGCCGGCACTTTGCGTCCTTCAGTTACTGGATCGCTCAGCCACCCAATAGATGCGCGGAAAATCAGATTCTCTTCATTCTGATCGGGCAACAACAAGGCACATGCATCGGCGACTAGCAAGCGTCGGGCTTCTTCTACAAGATAGATAACAAGGTCGTCCAGCTCCGACTTATTCAGAAGCTGATTTGATAATTCTAATAAGGCAACCTGTTCATCGATACGTCGGTCCTTTAGCATGTCGTATAGGCGTGCTCTTTCGAGGGCGGCACCCATCTGTGCTCCAATGTTTGTCAACAAAACGAGTGCTCGTGGACTAAAAGCATCCCA
>JAUVOB010000020.1 GCA_030599405.1 Chloroflexota bacterium
AGCCGTGATATCCTCGCCAGAGAATGATCTCTCCAGTTAACAAGGACCCATCAGAATCTGTTGCCAGGTTCCGGCGTCGGTGTTGTCTGCTTCTTCTGGCCAAGTGCCTTGACTCTCGGTAAATTGGATATGGAACAATATTCCAAAACCTGGTCCCAATAGTATTTGTGGCATTTCAGCCGCAAGGTCGATCTCCATTTCCACCGACCACGAATTTGCTCCGATTTCAGAGGTAAGGACCGTCCAACCTTGGCCTTCGAAAGTCGGTTCCCATCCGTCGCCGTCATTGTTATCACCAACTCCCGACCACTTTAACAGGAATCCATTCCGACCGGCTTGAAAAATTCGATCAGCGTCGTCGGGATCACCCGAATTGTCATTAGCGTCGAAGTACACAGCGAACGTGTCGCTTTCTAGATCCGGTGAAAGATCCCCAATAATGGCGGCAAGGTAGAGCTTCTCAGCTACGTGCATGCTGTAAAGAAAAACTCTCCGATCGTCATCTTGACCAGGTGCAAACACAAGAAACGGTTCAGCGCCCCACTCCAGAGTCGTGATCGAGCCATCGATGTCGGGAGGAATCAGTGAGCAAGCAAGCTCGAGAGGGGGCTGCGATGTTCCAAATGGCGTTGCAGTGCTTGTCGCCGTAGGAATTGCGGTTTCAGTGGGACTTGCCGTCGGCGTGGCAGAAGGCACTGGTGTCAAGGAGGGGCTGGGCGTAGTTGTAGGCTGCGATGTTGGCGTATCTAAGGGCGTCGCGGTTAGAGTCGGGGCACTCGTCGGTTCTTCCGGGGAAGATGTTTCCGTCGGATCAATAGGAATCAGAGTAGCCGTGGCAGGTGGAGCATCGTTGAATAGCGGATCGCTCCCCATTATGATTTCATCTCCATCGAGGATACCATCACCGTCACTATCTGGATTCGTTGGATTCGTATGTATCGATCGCACTTCCTCGCCATCCGACAGCTTATCGCCATCTGTATCTCTATTCGTCGGACTGGTGCTCCAGGTTAGTACCTCCTCGCCATCCTCCAGTAGATCCTGGTCTGAATCCGGATTGTCGAGGTCTGTGCCGAGATACTCCTCTTGGACGTCGCTCAACCCATCTCCATCCCGGTCTCCAGATGCGATAGCCGTTGCCGCCTGATATGTCTCTTGGACGGATACTGCCCCTCCCGATTCTGCTGTCGATGTTGCCGCCGCAGAAGTAGACGTGGCTGCAAAGCCGATCATGGAAATTCCTGAGGTTTGGCTATTATCTCCGGATCTCGATCGTTGAACGATTAATACCAGGGAGACTAATACACACAAGAAGACCAGAAAAAACAGAAATATATACAATATGCTAGCTGGAAATATCGGACTTATTGATGCTTTTCCCCTAATTGACTGGAGGGCGCCGCTTCCAGTTGCTACCTCAATGCCAAAACTGCCCTCCTTTTTGGGGCCAAATAGATTTCGCCTCGGTTGCTCAAGCTGCAAATCTACTGTGGCAATCTGCCCGGGCGCAAGGGTTATGCGTCCACGCTCGCCTCTTATCCGGATTAATCCTTCTGGATTGCGTCCAATAATGCTGAAATCATTCGCGCTGTTCCCGGTGTTTCTTATCGTCACTCGAACTATCTCGGGCAGCTTAAGCCTTCTTGGCTCCATTGTCATCTCGAACGATTCAAAGGTGCCAACGGTGATTATTCCTGTGATAGCCGGTTCCATTCCGCCGTATCGCTGCGATATTAACTCTATACGAAATCGATGGCGGCCGGCTGGACTGTTAGAATGGCGTGGAGGATGGATAATCAGCGGTATGGTCGCCGTTTCTCCAGCAGCGACTTTGACAAAAGAATCGGGCAATTTAACCCAATTGGCAGGTAAGCCCTTGATCTTGGGATTAACCCTATCGTCCAGATCTCCTCGATTGAGCACCTCTAGCTGCAGTTCGGTTTCCCTTCCAGGCTCCACTGACACGTCTTCTCGTGCCAGAAAGAGCTCTAGCGATGATTGGGTAGAAGAAACCGCATCAGCTCCATCAGGCGACGGTTCTTTCTCTGTATCGGCACTGGCGGCAAGCAATACAGGGAGTTCCTCAAGAACCTCGGCCTCGATTATCATAATATATGGACCAACCTCGATCCTCGAGCCCGGTTCAACGTTAGCAATCTCTCCCGGCTTTAGACGCCTTCCATCCAACCAGGTGCCATTAATACCACCGAGATCCTCAACTTGCCATCCATTCGCCGACCACTTCAGCAAGGAGTTACGGCGGGAAATCCCTTCTGTGGGCAGGACGATATCATTATCGGCATTACGCCCGATATCTATCTCCTCACGATTCATCTCCGCGTAACTAATCTCTTGGCCGGGTACCTCTATTCGTAGTCGAAATCCTATTGGAATTTCCCTGGATCCGGCATCGTCATCCCGTGCTACTACCTGGGTTGGCGAATCGCTGAAAGAGTAACTGGCCGATCTGAGTACATCAGCCATCTGATTACCAGAGGAAAACCTGCCAGCCGGATTTTTTGCCAAGGCCTTGTTTAAAATTTCGTCGACATATGAAGGCAGATCGTCACGAATATGGCGCGCTGGAATGGGTTTCTCCCCTCGCATGTGAGCCGCCATTGCCTCAGATAGCGACTTAAACTCAAATGGAAGCCTATTCGTAACGAGTTCGTATAAGACAACCCCTAGCGAATACAGATCACTCCGGCCGTCGAGGGCAACTCCTTCACACTGTTCGGGAGACATATAGGTTGGCGTACCCATTGTCGTGCCGATCTTGGTTAAAGAATCGCCGTCCAACAATTTCACAAGGCCAAAATCTGTCAACACGGCACGAAAGGCAAATCCCTCTGACTCTTCAATTCGTTCGAGACGTTTTAGGATGATATTGCTCGGCTTAACGTCGCGGTGGATGACACCCTTTCCGTGTGCGTAATCAAGGGCATCAGCAATTTGTGCGCCGATTTGCAGGCTCTGTCTGATAGGCAAATACCGTCCTTCAGGCTGGAGATGACCTAGATGCGCACGCAGACTCCCGCCCCCAATGTACTCCATGGCGATGAAGAGATTCCCCTCGTGTTGTCCAAAATCGAGGATCCTGACAATCGATGGGTGGTCAAGTTTGGCAGCGGTTTTTGCTTCCTGCTCTAGTCGAGCCCGAAATTCGGCTTGGCGGGCAAAATGCGCATGCATCAGCTTGAGGCTGACATGACGCTCCAAGTTCAGGTCATAAGCGCGGTAGACAGTCCCCATACCGCCATCGCCCAGCATGCTTTCTAGCCTGTAGTGAGCTATCACAGAACCCAGCATGTCTGTCATGACTGACCTATATCTGCACTTTGTCTCGAAGGTGATTTAGTAGGAGGTGGATATCCGATTCCCCAATCCAATGGTGCGTGACCGCACGGATTAATCTATCGCTAACTACGTCTAGCCAAATATCAGCTTCTTCGCGAATGGCTCTAGCGAGATGACCAGCGTCTAAATCGAGTTGATGGTTAAGACCAAAAAAAACGAGGTTAGTTTGGATCAGATCGAGGTCGACTTCAATACCCGGTATCTCCTTCAAACCATTGGCCAAAAGGCGCGCGTGGGCATGATCGACGGCCAGCCGGTCGATCATCTCTTCTAGCGCGACTATACCTGCAGCGGCAAGAATACCTGCCTGGCGCATGCCGCCACCAAGAACTTTGCGCATGTATCTGGCTCTGCAAATAAAGGATGCGGTACCGCACAACAAGGATCCGACCGGAGCACACAATCCTTTGCTCAGGCAAAACGTCACGGAATCGACGTGCTTGGTTATCTCTTTCACATCAATATTCAAAGCTACTGCGGCGTTAAACAACCGGGCGCCATCCAGGTGTACGGACAACCCGTACTCTCTAGCAATGGCTGAGATCTGGGCGAAATAGGTTGTCGGTATTGGAAAGCCGTTTTTATATCCATACGTATTTTCAACCAAGATCAGTCGAGTCTTGGCGTAATGTGGATCATCTGGACTGACTGCCGCCTCGATATCTCGATAGGACATCATTCCCTTGTAGTCGGTGGGAATCGGTTTAGGCATAACACCGCCTAAACTACACATGCCACCTGCTTCAGCAACCATCACGTGAGAGTCGCTACCTAGTATCGCCTCGTCCCCTCGACTGGTATGACTCAAGATGGCTGAGATGTTCCCCATCGTCCCACTAGAAACAAACAATGCGGCTTCGGTGCCGGTCATGGTGGCAGCCAAAGCCTCTAGCTTGTTTACAGTAGGGTCCTCCCCATAGACGTCGTCACCAACCGCCGCCGTCGCCATAGCCTGCCGCATCGACGGCGTAGGCCAAGTAACAGTGTCAGATCGAAAGTCAATCCTATCCACTTTCGTGAGTTTATGTAAAAATAGATTTTGAGGCAAGCTATCTTGGCTACCCTTAGCAAGCTGCTAGCGCATCGCTTTGTACTTGGCGCCCTTCTTCGTACTCTTCCGGTAAATTTTCGCTGCGTCAAAGCAAGCTTGACTGTGGGCTGCTTAAGATAAGCTATCGAAATGGTACGCCAGGCTGAGTAAAGAGACTTTCACTTACCGTTTGGGGTACTAGCAACCGTAGAGCTCCTGGCTTAACCCAACAATGAAGCGGTACGTTTCCCGCGGGGTCGCCATCACGGTGAAATGGCATCTCTGGATCTGTCTCAACGGTGATATCTCTGCCGGTCACCATTTGGACATCGGGATGGTTTAAGTGGCGACCTAACGCCATGATCGCCATGTAGCGATAAATCCCCCACCCAACACGGCCGTTAAAAAGCCACACCTCGAATAGTCCATCATCGAGAGAAGCCTTCGGGCTCAATAAGAATTTACCACCGGCGTATCGCCGGCAGTTGCTGATAATGACCATCAAGTATTCGCCATTAAACACTTGATCATCGACCTTAACGGTCGCTCTCATACCAGGAAAACGTGGTAGGTGCGGTGTTCCTAATCCGAGGTAACCAACGCTCCCAAGTCTTCTAGCAAATCGCGACCGTGGCTCGATGTGTGAGACAACATAGCTATCTACACCGACACTCGCCCATAGGAGCCAATGTTCGCTGCTGTTGTAACAGCCGAGATCTATGTGTTGCACGCGCCCTTCGACTAATTTCTCACAGGCCTTTAGGAGCGCATGTCTGCGAAGCAATCCTCCTCGGTTATTCAACATCAATTCCTTGGCAAACGAATTCCCTGTGCCTGCTGGGAGAGGCGCCATTATTGTCTGCGAATCGACGAGACCTCCAGCTATCTCCCCAAGCGATCCATCCCCTCCGGCGGCGAGAACCAGCTCGTGCTCTGCTTGAGCGGCTTTCCGCGCCAGCTCTCGTGCGTGCCCCGCATATTGCGTCGGTTTAACACTGACGGTCCAGCCGTAATCACGCCAAAAATCGGCGACTGGCTTGGTTAATGGATCGAGGTTAAGCGTTCCAGCCAGAGGATTGTAGATTAGGGTTGCTTTTCGCACTGGTCGTAAATCCGATCTGGTGAAATAGGAAATCTGGCGTTGCTTGACTACAAACAATCTGGGCTAAATTATATCTGCCCCACTAGAATTCGCGTAATCGTATCTCCACGAGGCCACATTTCAATATTCCAACTAAACTAGGATGGTGTTTGGAGACCGGATGAGTATGCGCGCAAGGGCGAGTGCTTCACCGGCCATGATTCAACTTTGTTGCGTAGCTTTTTGTTAGGGACGAGTGTGTGATACCTATCAGAGGCTCTTGTTGCTGTGAGCTTACTATCGCGGTTGGCGTCAAGGCGGTGCGTCCGATATAATTGTTTGCTGCTCGATAGTACGACGTTATCGGCGCGACGGCTATCCGGCAATATTGAACAAAGGAGTATTATCGATGCCTCTTACAATGGCAGAAAAGACCGAAATAATAGAAGAATTTGCGACGCACCCAGGGGATACAGGATCACCTGAAGTTCAGATTGCAATTTTTGATAGGCGGATAGAACAGCTTCAGGAACATCTTGGCGCCCATAAACACGACGAGAGTTCGCGACGTGGTTTGATAATGCTAGTTGGGAAACGTAGACGCCTTTTGGCTTATTTACGTAAGACTAATCCAGAACGTTACCGCGCTATCCTTGAGCGACTTGGTTTGCGTCGCTAAATCGATAATTCTCACGCAGGTACTACGGCACCTGCGTGGTAGTTGATATTGGTTTGGGTGAGGAGTATGACTTTAGGAATTGGGTATTGACCCGCATGACGAGAGCGATCTCTCATCGAATGCGAGCCATTCCCCAGTCCCTAAATCCTCCAACCCCCTTAGTTTGAAGCAGATTTATCTGTCAACCGATCGGATAAAAATCTCCGGTCATTTTGATGTGCCTGATTATCAGGCAACTTGTTTCATCGCCTGAGCGCTTTATTCAGGTGAATAAGCGAGCTTTGAAAGGTTGGTAGACAAAATCTCGGAGGATTTAATCTATAATGTTAGAAGAACACACTTTTACAACAACGGTGGGAGAGCAAGAAGTAACAATTGGTACAGGAAAGCTGGCGGAGCAAGCCGGTGGTGCTGTTACGGTAAGAATCGGCGATAGCATGCTATTGGCCACCGCGACGATGTCAAAGCATACGCGGGAAGGTCTCGATTTCTTCCCCTTAAGCGTTGACTATGAAGAAAAGATGTATGCCGCTGGAAAAATACCAGGCAGCTTCTTTCGTCGTGAAGGTAGACCCACTACCGAGGCGATTCTAGTATGCCGGCTGACCGACCGCCCTCTCCGGCCCTTGTTTCCGAAAGGGATGAGGAACGAGGTACAGATAGTTATTACAACCCTGTCCTCTGACAGCCTTCATCACCTCGATATAATGGCGGTCAATGCCGCCAGTGCTGCCTTGATCATTTCCGATATTCCTTGGAATGGACCGATAGGAGCAATCAGGGTTGGAAAGATCGACGGCGATCTAGTTGCCAATCCAACCATCGAGCAGATGGCGGACAGTGCGCTCGACTTGCGCCTGGCGGGAAGTCGAGACGCTCTAATAATGGTGGAAGCAGGAGCCAACGAACTCTCCGAAGAGGAGATGATCGCCGCGCTAGAGTTCGGCCATCAATCCATACAGCCGCTGATTGACCTGCAACTAGAGATGCGGGATGCGGTAGGTAAAGAGACCAGGGAAGTTACGGTGACCAAGGTAGATGAAGGGCTCGACACGGCCGTTCGTGAGCGGATTGGCGACAGCATCCGACAGATCGTCATAGATCACCAGGATCGAGCTGCCAGAAACGAAGCTGCGGATGTCTTGCGTGAAGAGATTATCACTGCCTTCGTCGAAGAAGATGAGACCCTCGATCCTAAGAATATCCGAGAGATAATAAGCGCTATTCTGAAAGAAGAAATCCGGAGTCGAATATTAGTCGATGGGATCAGACCGGACGGACGCAATCACACTGATATTCGCGAACTCTCATCCGAGATTAGCATTAGTCCTCGGGCTCATGGATCGGGTCTCTTCCGAAGAGGAGAAACACAAGTCCTCTCGATCGTGGCCTTAGGAACCTTGCGAGAAGCCCAGAAGCTAGACGGGTTGTATCCCTTAGACACACGACGTTTTATTCATCACTATAATTTCCCGCCCTTCTCGACTGGAGAAACGTGGTTCCTTCGTGGACCCAAACGCCGAGAAATCGGCCATGGCGCACTCGCTGAGACAGCTCTGCGACCCATGGTCCCGGAGGAAATCGACTTCCCCTACACAATTCGCGTCGTATCCGAGGTACTGTCATCTAACGGCAGTACAAGCCAAGCAAGTATCTGCGCCTCTAGCCTCGCCTTAATGGACTGTGGAGTCCCGATGAAGCGCACGGTTGCCGGTGTAGCGATGGGCCTGGTTATGGATGGTGACACTTATGCAATCCTGAGTGATATCCAAGGAATGGAAGACCATCTCGGCGATATGGATTTCAAAGTAGCCGGAACTACCGAAGGCATAACCGCCCTGCAAATGGATATCAAGATAAGCGGATTGTCGATGGAAATCCTGACAGAAGCTCTAGCTCAAGCGCGTGACGGCCGGCTCGAGATACTGGATAACATGACCCAGACCATACCAGCTCCTCGCGAGGAACTTAGCAGATGGGCGCCTCGAATGCTGAGTGTACAAATCGATCCAGAGAAGATCGGTGCGGTGATTGGCAAAGGTGGGGCTACGATTCGTAGCATCGAAGAAGATTACGATGTTTCGGTCGACATCCAGGATGATGGAATGATCTACGTTGCAGGCGTAGAAGGTGAAGGTGCAGAGCAGGCGATTGAGTGGATTAAGAATATAACCAAAGAACCGGAGTTAGGTCAGATATTCACTGGCAAAGTTGTTCGAATTACCGATTTCGGGGCCTTCGTAGAATTCACTCCAGGCGTTGATGGCTTAGTTCACATATCACAGCTCTCTTCTGAACGTCTTAACCGGGTCGAGGATGCCGTGAGGATGGGTGACGAGATCTTGGTCATGATCACGGCCGTCGACCGCGATAGTGGCAAGATAAGATTATCACGCCAGGCCGTATTGGAAAGCTGGACCTTGGAAGAAGCTATAGCCAACGATTCGGTTCGCAGCGGTGGACGCGGCAATCGCCGTGGCGGTCGCAGACAGCGAAGATAGGTCTCGCTCAATTTGGTTAGTTAGCCCTGGTCTCTATTGAGCCAGGGCTTTTTTCTTTTACGCCGGCTCGAGTTCTTGGTTTCATTGCTCATTTAACCCGGCTATAATAGTCATACTTGCAGGCTTAAATGCACATGTAGAGAGCCCTTATGACGGAAGAACCCACTTCAAACAAACCGCCGGAGTCCATGCCCAAGTTAAGTGAGCCAAGTGCCATCTCTCCGCGTTGGCGGGCAAGTACGAAACGCATTGTTGTAGTTATACTACTCCTTTTAGCCTTTCTAGCGATCTTTCGAATTCGATCCTTCCTGATTCCGCTGATTCTCTCAATTGTTATAGCCTACATCCTATTACCCGCAGTAGAGTTTTTGCGAAATAGGACAGGATTATCCAAGAACTTATCAATAGCTATTGTTTATCTGCTAATTGTCGCCATATTGATCGCCATACCAGCGCTCACAATTCCCCAACTCATCACCCAAACAAATAATCTCATCACCAATACACCAGAATATATACAAGAGCTTGGTAGCTACTTTAATGCGCCACTAGCTGCCCTGGGTTTTGCCGAGGCATTGGAAGATATCCCTTTTGGCGACATCAGTCAGGACCTGGGCGCAAATTTAATTGAGATAATAAAAGCCGTGGGTCCTCAGGGATTTAGTCTATTTGGTAGTCTCGCGACTCGGACGTTATCGACGCTAGGCTGGTTCGCGATAATCGTCATCATCTCATTCTACTTCGTAAAAGACCACAAATCTTTCTGGAATACTGCCGTCCGAATGACTCCTTCGGCTTATCAGGCTGATGTCCGGCGTCTCGGGAGCGAGATCAGCGGCGTTTGGAACGCATTCCTAAGAGGACAACTAATCCTAGGGATCGTCATTTTCCTAGTCACCTTTATCACTGCTTTGGCTATCGGGCTTCCGAATGCCCTCATTCTTGCCCTCATCGCTGGAGTCCTTGAATTCATTCCTAACATAGGACCGGCTCTAGCAGCGATTCCTGCGGTGCTCGTAGCTATATTTCAAAGCGAAGCAAGCTGGCTGGGTTCTATCGTCGGCCCCATCTGGTTCGCCCTAATCGTCATCGCCCTTTACGCTTTGATTCAACGGGTGGAAAACATGGTGCTTGTACCCAGGATAATCGGGAGGAGTCTGAATCTGCATCCTCTGATTGTATTCGTCGGAGCACTGGTAGGGGCAAGTGTCGCCGGTGTTTTTGGCATCATGCTGGCAGCACCGCTGCTGGCCAGCGCAAAGCTAATACTTCTCTATGTTTACCGGAAATTGCTGGATCTTCCTCCATTTGAGTAAGAAGGGTAGTCAAGTCTAGGAAATCAGAGCAATAATCCGCAGAATATTTCCATTCTGAATAGTCCATTAATTCGGTGATCGGTGGTCGGGTGGGTAGCAGCTAGTTGGGAGGATTCCTGTGAATGTGCAAGAAAACGATATCTTAGCTGAAACTGAAAACATGATCGTTTGGCGTAGCGAAGAAGAGCAAGTTGGCTACAT